>DGEC01000021.1:10366-12851 GCA_002385745.1 Firmicutes bacterium UBA3936 | reverse complement strand
AGGGCTGCCAGAAGCGAAAAAGATGCACGCCATACCGGCGGATTGCCTCCCGTAAGCAATGCGTAGCTTGCAAGCAAAAAAGAAGTCAAAAGCAAGCGGAAGGCGAAACTCCTGCCTCTGAAAAGGCGGGTGGAAACAAAAAGTGCAAAGGCGGCGACAAAGCCGGCATGCAGACCTGAAACAGCCAGCAGGTGAGCAAGTCCCAGCTCCTGATATGCTGCGAGAACGGGTTCGGCAAGCTCTGCCCGCTGTCCCAAAAGCATGCCGGCGGCAAGGGAAGCTTCAGCTTGCGGCAGGCAGGAAAAAATTATCTTTTTAGCTCGCAGCCGCAAATTTTCCCAAAAGGAAGTAAAAAAATTACCCCTGTGTCCCGGCAGTACGGAAACGGAGCCGCCTTCTACGTACAAAAGACCGCCGATACCGTTTGCTTCGAGGTAGCGGGCATAATTGAAACCGCCGGGATTGCGCTGCCCGCGAGGCAGCCGGATCCTCCCCCGCAGCTGCAAAGGCAGGCCGTAAACAGGCGCAAACCCGGCAGGCGCATTATACAGGCGGACCATTAACGGAGCATTCAGTTCATAAGTCCTCCCGTTCGACAGGCTTATTTCGGCAGCGTAAAAAACAAAGCGAGAAACTTCGCCGTCTTCCGGCAGCACGGAAGATATATAACCTGTAAAGTCACCTTCCGCTTCCAAAAAAGGCTGCAGGGGCGCCTGCAACTGCCTGAAGGCAAGGCTTGCCGCCGCCGTTCCCAGGCAGCAGAATAAAAAAAGAAGCAGCACAAGAGCAGGCTTCTTTTTCTTCAACAAGTATAAAATCCAGCTTGCAGCAAAGGCAGCCGGAGTAATAACCAACTGAACAACCGCCGGCACGGCTGCTGTGGAGGCAACTACGATCCCGGCGGCAAAGGCGGCTGTTATGAGCGGCAAAACAGCCACGTTATCTGCCTCCTTAATTATAAAATCCACAGTCGCCCTAAGTCAGGCCGGATATCTATTTCCCGGGAATCGCCCTGCGGGCAAGTTCATCGCAGCGGATGTTCAGTTCGTCGCCGGCATGTCCTTTCACTTTCAGCCATTCTATTTCATGTTTTTCCGCAAGCGCCAGCAATTTTTCCCACAAGTCCCGGTTTTGCACCGTTTCTTTTTTGCTGTTTAGCCAACCGTTTTGCCGCCATTTTTGCAGCCAGCCCCGGCGGAAGGCATTCACCAGATAAGCACTGTCGCTGTACAACTTGACACGACAGGGATATTTAAGCTTTTCCAGGGCGGCGATGGCTGCTTGCAGCTCCATTCGCTGATTGGTCGTCTGTTCTTCGCCGCCGGAAATTTCCTTTTCATAATCTCCGTAACGCAAGATGGCAGCGTACCCGCCGGGGCCTGGATTGCCGGAACAGGCTCCGTCGGTATAGATTACTACCTCTTTTTTTTTCATAGAATCACACCAGTTTTTTACTATTATACCAGACAGCTTTACTTATAGCAAATCTTACCTTAAGGAAATTGCTGCGGGGTTGCTTGCTCTTCTGCCGCGGGCAGCCCGCTTTTGTCAACTGCCAGTTCCTGCAGCCGGGCCAAAATGCTGCCCAGTTCATCCTGCAGGCGGCCGTATTCTGCCCAGTCGCCTTCCTTCAGGGCCGCTTGCGCTTCCTCATAAAGCGCTGCAGCCCGGTTTACCAATTGCCAGACTTCATCACTGTCTCCGGGGCCGGGTTCAGGCTCCCTTCCTTCTTCCTTTTGCGGCGGCGCACCCGGCTGCAAGCCGAATACAGCGGCCAGGGCCTCTGCCAGCGTTTCTTTCATAACAACCTGGTCGCCATAAGCCACAATGACCCTGGTAAGTTCGGGCAATTGGCTTTGCTGCGCCTCAAGATATAGCGGTTCCACATATAAAATGGAACCGTCTACCGGCAAAACAAGCAGGTTGCCGCGAATGACGCTGGAACCTCGCTGGCTCCACAGGGTCAGTTGCTGGGAAATTTCAGGATCCTGGTCAATGCGGGCCTCAATCTGGGCGGGCCCATAAAGCAGCTGCCCCTTGGGAAAAGTATATGCTATCAACTGCCCGTAGTTCTCGCCGTCACAGCGCGCAGCCAGCCAGGCCGTCATGTTGTTGCGGTTGTACATGGTAAAGGGCAGCATGATAACAAATTCTTCTTCCTTCTCCTGCGGCAGGCGCAAAATCGTATAATAAGGCTCCATGGCCACAGTCTGATCGCCGTATGTTTCCAAAGGAATCTGCCAGCGGTCTTCTTTATTGTAAAAAACTTTGGAATTTTCCATATGGTAGGTTGCGTACACCTCGGCCTGCAGGGCAAAAAGATACTCGGGATAGCGCACATGCTCCTTTAGGGCCGCGGGCATCTTTTCCGCAGGCAAAAAGGTGCCCGGGAAAATTCTGCGGTAGGCATTAATAACCGGGTCGTCTTCTGCAAAAACATAATAGGTGACATCGCCGTTATAAGCATCGACAGTTACTTTTACCG
>DGEC01000021.1:4629-10094 GCA_002385745.1 Firmicutes bacterium UBA3936 | reverse complement strand
TGCTTGTGGTATATGCATCAATCAGCCAAAAGATTCGTCCGCCGACAGCAACAGGGTAAGGGTCATTATCATAATGCAAGAAGGGAAATATTTCCTTTACCCTGGTAAGAATATCCCGGTTGTAGTGAATACGGCTTTCCGGTGAGAGTTCGCCGGATACAAGTATCCGGTAATCGCGGAAACGCAGGGCATACAAAGCACGGCGCAGTGTGTTCTTAAGCGGTATGCCGCCCGTTCCTTCGTAACGGGTAAAGGCGTTGGTCTGCCCCATGGGGTAGTCAAATTCATCCGTATTTGTATTGGTGAAGATATAATAGTCCGTCAGTTCTCCATAATATATCTGCGGCAGATCAATCTGCAGTCCTCCGCTTCCCTGTACGGGAAAATCTTTCAGTACCAGCCTGGGCAAGCCCTGTTCAGTTACTTCCGTGACCGGACAGGCCACTGCCCCGTAGCCGTGAGTATAGGAGAGGCGTACATTCACCCAGGTGGGAGAAGGCAGTTCCGAAACGAGAAGTTCTCTTGCCGAGATCATTACCTGTCTTTTTTCACCGTCGATAACATAACGGTCCGTATCTACATCGTTGAAATTATAATAGTCCCGCAATCCCTGCAGCTGGGTAAATGTCCTGCCCAAGGGACGCCAGTCCCAGAGCCGGATATTTTTAATTGTCCCTTCATTGGCCAGCAGTTCTTCATAGGGCAAGAGGTCCGTTAGTTTAAAATCGCTGGTTGCCACACCGGAAAGTCCGAAAGCCCGCTGTGTTGAGTCAATGCTGTACTCCAGGTAAGGCTCCTCCCGGGCAAATTCGTTTGGTTCCACAATAAACTTTTGCACCACCGCCGGCGCAATGCCGCTTAAAATGACAGAAGCAATTACCAGCACGCCCACACCGCCAATCAATAGGCTTACGCGGAACATTCTGGTATTGAGCAAAAAGACAACGGCAATGGAGAGCGAGAGGAAAAGCAGCACCCAGTAAGCCGGCAGCCGGACATGGATATCGGTATACCCGGGTCCGTACACAACCCCTCCCGGGGAATAAAGTAGATTAAACATCTGCAGGCGATATCCAAAAGCCCGCAGCAAAAAAATCCCGCCAAGCAAAAGCGAAATATGGGAAGTCCCCCGCCGGGCAAAAAGTGCGCGCAGCCCCAACTGCTGCGGCGGCTGGATAAAAAGATAAACCAGGCCGCATAAAACCGCAGCAATAACCAGCATGGCAAAAAGGTAGTGATACACAAGTTCATAGAAAGGCAGGCTGAAAAAATAAAAGGCAATATCCCTGCCGAAAACAGGATCGCTCGTTCCCGTATCGCCGCCCGCAAAAAACAGACGGACAGCAAGCCAGTAATTGCCGTAAACAGCGCCGGCCAACAATGAAATGATGAGCGAAATCAGCACACTTGCAGCGGTAAGTCTTTTTTTGGTAAGCAAATTGCCGAAATAGCTGTTCATTAGCAGGTAGCGCAGCACAAGATTGGGCATATTAAGAACGGCTTTTTGCGTATAGGAAAGATTTATAAACAAAAACAGCGCAAAGAAAAACCAGGCAAGCAGCCTGACCGCCCAGGAGGACAAAAGGACGGTCTTAAAAACATGAGCATAGCCCAGCTTTGCAAACCAGAGCCAGTCCAGGTACAGTCCAGGCCCTACAGCCAGGAAAACAATCAGCAGAAAAATGAGAACTGCAATAATAAGAAATTTTTTCACAGTGGCATCCCCCCTTTTTTAATTTCTGGAACTTCCTGCTGATTCCTGCACTTAGCAGTTATTTTTGCCCGTTGCGCATAAAGCCGGCGGTTTTGGCAGATAAATTAACTAGAATGCCATTGTTTTGCTGGAGGTAGAATGAAAAAAAGCGTTTTCTCTATATTAAAAAAACTTTTTATCGCGGGCAGGCGTCCGCGGCCGGCGCAGCGGGATAACAATTACGCGGCCAAAAAACCGTCTGACGACGATTCCCCCGTCCTTGCCCGCCGGCTGCAGCTGATTAAAGAGCGCCTGGGAGAAAGCAACGATATTATAGTCAGAAAGTTTGCCAGCAGCGGGGACCGGGTAGATATGGCTGTCTTTTTTATAGACGGTCTGGCCGACAAAAAAATGATTAATGACAATATTATCCAGCCCCTGCTTTCCGCCACTATTGTCAATAACTATGCAGAAAAGCTCACACCCCGCAATGCCTTTGACTTAGCAAAAAAACACATTGTTTCCACAGGCGAACTGACGGAAGCACCGGATCTGACGCAAGCCATAGCCATGGTGCTTTCCGGCGACACCGCCCTGATTATTGACGGCCAGCAAAAAATAATCATCTGCGGAACCCGGATGTGGGAAAAAAGGGCCCTTTCCGAACCGGAGGCGGAACCTGCCGTACGCGGGCCCCGGGAAGGATTCAGCGAAACAATGCGCATCAATACCTCCCTTTTGCGCCGCAGAATTAAACATGAAAAACTGCGCTTTGAAGCAATGAAAGCCGGCAGGCGCACATCCACTGATATCAACCTGGTTTACATCGAAGATATAGTCAACCCCCGCACATTGGAAGAAGTAAGGCGGCGGGTGGCGGCCATAGATACGGACGGCATCCTGGAATCGGGCTATATTGAAGAATTTATTGAGGATGCACCGCTTTCGGTTTTTCCCCAGATTGAACATACGGAACGGGTAGACAAAGCGGCCGCCGCCGTCCTTGAGGGACGCATCCTGATCATGACGGACAACACGCCTTTTATGCTGATTGTACCGACAAGTTTCTTTCAATTCATGCAGGCTTCGGAAGATTATTATGAACGGCCGCCCATTGCGGCCGCCCTGCGTGTACTGCGCCTTTTTGTTTTAAATTTTGCCCTCATTTTGCCGGCAGCCTACGTGGCAATTGTTACTTTTCACCAGGAAATGCTGCCGACACAGCTGCTTTTAAGCATTGCCTCCGTCAGAGAGGGAATTCCTTTCCCGGCCGTTGCCGAAGCTCTTATCATGGAATTCACCTTTGAAGTGCTGCGGGAAGCCGGTGTGCGCCTCCCAAAAACAATAGGGCAGGCCGTCAGTATTGTGGGAGGCCTGGTAATCGGCGATGCCGCCATCAGGGCGGGCTTGGTATCGCCGGCCATGGTAATTATTGTTTCCGCCACGGCCATTGCTAATTTTGCCCTCCCCGCTTTTAATGTTGCCATTACACTGCGCCTGCTGCGCTTCCCGCTGATTATACTCGGTGCGGTCATGGGCCTTTACGGAGTTATTTTCGGCCTGATTATCATTCTTATTCACCTGGCGGGATTGCAGTCCTTTGGCGTACCCTATCTTACCCCCCTGGTCCACGGTTCAGCCGGCGACATGATCAAGATCGTAATCCGCCCGCCCTGGTGGATGACAACCCTGCGCCCGCGCATGCTGGGGCTTAAGGAGCGCCGCCGGCAGGCAACCAATCTCTGGGCACGTCCTGCTCCGCCCTCTGAAAGGGAACTGACCCACGAAGATCCGGGAGATGAAAATGCTTGAAAAAGGCAAAATAACACCGCGGCAGACAGGGGAACTGCTATTTATGGCTACTACGGCCAGTGCCGTAAGTTTTTGTCCCGCTTTGAAGTGCTGGTTATGGTTGTCTGGGTGGCGGGAATATTTATTAAAACTTCTATCTACCTTTATCTGGCTTCACTGGGATTGGCCCAGGCAGCAGGCTTGCGGGAGTACAGGCCCGTTGTCCTGCCCCTGGCCGTTATCTGCATTGCCTGGGCTTTTTCGCTATATGAGAATATCATCGCATTGGCCAAAGCCGTGGCCAAGCCGAGTATAAACACTTTTATTCTTTATTTGCTGTTGCCGCTGCTTTTACTGCTTGTTACCCTGGTACGGGAAAATATAGCGGGCCGACGGCAGACAGGTGAAAAGAATGATTAAAAAATATTTGCTGATTATACTGCTTCTCTGTTTAATTACCGTTACCCCAGGCTGCTGGGACCAAACCGAAATTGAATTTCTGGCCTTGGTCCGGGTCATTGCCATTGATTACCTGCCGGGGCGCAGGGCACCCTACCTGGTTACAGTTGCCATTGCCCAGCCGATAGATGCTGGAGGCGGTGAAAGCGGCGGAGGCCAACCGCAAACACTGCTTTTTTCCGGTGTGGGGGCAACCCTTGACCTGGCCTTCGACCATCTTTCTTACAATCTTTCGCGGCGGCTGTTTCTTTCCCACGCCGAAACAGTAATTATCGGCAAGGACCTGGCAGAATACGGCCTGCACCATACCCTGGACTTTATTATCCGCCACAACCAAATCCGCCTGAACAGCTTTCTGCTGCAGGCCACAGGCATGGCGCATGAAGTGCTAACCGTGCCGGAAAGACTTTCCTCCGGCATTGCCGATGAAATTTTGGGGCTGATAGAAGAAGCGGAAGAGAAGACGGAAACCGTTACCCAGGTAGCATACAAATTCCTGCAGCAACTGGTCACTCCCGGCCAGGACCCCTATACAGCCATTGTGATGGTCGGGCCGCCCCTGGAAATGACAATTCCCGAACTGCAGGACAAAGAGGGAGCAGAAGAATCCGGAGAAGGCGGCAGTTCAGATGCCGGCGGCGGTGGCAGCGAAGCAAGCGGCAGCGCGGGCACCCGCAGAGAAGAAGAGGTCTTAACCCTGGCCGGGCTGGGAGCTTTTCGCAGCAGCAAGCTGGCAGGCAAGCTCGATCATACGGAAACCCGCGGCCTGCTCTGGTTTCTGGGCAAAGCAGACAGGGCAATCGTTGCCGTTCCCGACCCTTATAACCCCGGAGAGTCAGTCAATTTCCTGACGGACAGGGTTGATACGTCCATAATCCCTGTTGTCAGCAACGGGGAAGTATCATTCCGGGTTGAGGTGAAGGAAGAAGGAGATATCAGAAGCCTTACCGGCACACTGGACCTCTCGCCGCCGGAAACCATTAAAAAATTAAACAGTGCCAAGGCTGCCGTCATCAAAGAAGAAATGGAAAAAAGTCTGCGGAAAATGCAGGAAATGCAGACAGACCTGGTGGGCTTCGGTGCAATTCTCTACCGTAAACACCCTAAAACCTTTGAGCAGCTGCAAGACAGGTGGCGGGAGGTTTTCAGCAATTTAAAGGTTGAAATTACGGTAAAATCGACCATCCGCCGGACAGGTCACCAGAGACGGCCCTTTCATCCTGCACGGTAGGAGAGAGGTAAGGTAATATGTTTGTCTTGTTAATCCTTGGACTGCTCGGAATTGTTTTCTTTGAGGCTCCGCGTCTGATTTACAAGCGCTATTGGAAGGAATTGGCCGTTTTTCTTCTCCTCTGGGTCCTCGCTTCTCTGATAGCCGTCAGCGAGTTTCTGGAGATTCAACTGCCCAACCCTCTGGAACTGGCGGCATCCCTGCTGAAACTGAAAAGATAACAGCTTCCGGCGTATCGTGTCTTGCCTCCCTTGTACACGGTTCAGCCGGTGACAATGAAAGGGAACTATT
>DGEC01000021.1:2674-4312 GCA_002385745.1 Firmicutes bacterium UBA3936 | reverse complement strand
CCTGCTGCTCGGCGCTTTGTTTGGCTTAATCCCCCTGTTTATAGTTTACCGGCTGGGGCTGCACCACCCTGAAAAGACGCTCTTTCAATATGCCGAAACCGTGCTGGGGAAGTGGCCGGGCAAACTTCTAACCCTTACTTATGTTTGGTCCTACTTGCGGCTTACGGCCGTTATAATCCGGGAGTTCAGTGAATTTCTGATTACCTCCTTTATGCCCAACACACCCCTCTCGGTTTTTGTCATCAGCCTTGCTTTTATGGCGGTCTGGGCAGTGCTTGCAGGGCTGGAAGTCATAGCAAGAATGAATGAATTTATTATCCTGCTGGTGGGTACAGCCCTTGTAATTGTAATGCTTTTATCCCTTAGCAACTGGGACTTGCACCTGCTTCTGCCCCCTTTTCAAGCCAACCCGCTTACACTGTTAAAAACGGCCGTTATTCCCGATGTCTGGAAAGCGGAAACCGTAACCGTAGGTATTCTTATGCCTTTTATGACCCGGCCGAAAAAAGCTTTCGTCTCCGGGGCGGCCGCAGCCTGCTTTGCCGGCGTTTTGCTGGCCATAGGTATTATTGCCGCCACGGCCGTCTTCAGCCACCACCTCCTGGCAACATTACAGTTTCCAATCTATAATTTTGTCCGGACAATCAACGTCGGCAAGTTTTTGTCCCGCTTTGAAGTGCTGGTTATGGTTGTCTGGGTAACCGGAATATTTATAAAAACTTCTCTTTTTCTTTATTTGTCATCCCTGGGGTTGGCCCAGGCAGCAGGCTTGCGGGAATACAGGCCCGTTGTCATGCCTCTGGCCGTTATCTGCATGGCCTGGGCTTTTGGCGTCTACCATAATATCATCGAACTAACACGGGCTATCGACAGGCCGCAGTTCTACATTATTGCCCTTTCCCTGCTGGCGCCGCTGCTTCTGCTGCTTGTTACCCTGGTACGGGAAAAAACAGCAGGCCGCCGACAGGCAGGCGACAAGAATAATTAAAATGATTGTTGCTGGTCATACTGCTCTGGTTTCCGGGCAAAGCAGCATGAAAAAATCAGACAGCGCTGTTGCTAATACAGCGTAACATGCTCCCGCAATGTTTCCAGCGTATGGGGGCCGATACCGCTTACATTGGCCAGTTCAGACAAATCCCTAAAAGGGCCGTTTTTTTCCCTATAGGAAATAATGGCGGCGGCCTTGGCCGGTCCGATTCCCGGCAGCCTGTCCAGTTCATCGATGCCGGCGGTGTTTATATTGATTTTACCGTCCGCCTGGGCTGTACTCTCTTCTTCCTTTCCACTCCCGGAGGGAACGCTGATCCGCTGCCCGTCATAAAGGGGCTGCGCTAAATTCAGGGCATGTTCGTTTGCTTCTTCCAGAGCTCCCCCTGCCGCCTCAATGGCATCCAGCACGCGGGCACCTTCCGGCAGGCTGTATACCCCGGGTTTTCTGACGGCGCCTGCCACGTGCACGATAATTACCTCCGGTTCTTTTTCTTCTTCTGCAGGAGGCTGCGGCGGTTTTACTTCCAGTTCCTGCGGCTGCGGCAGGAAAAGAAAACGCAGGACAAGACCGGCAAGCAGCAGCCCCGCCAGAACAACGGCTCCGGCCAATTCCCGTCTGCTTATCTGCATAAAAAAACCTCCCGG
>DGEC01000021.1:0-2447 GCA_002385745.1 Firmicutes bacterium UBA3936 | reverse complement strand
CGGGTCATATTCCGGCCAGGGCTGCAAATGAACACTTTCCTTCTGGCCCAGGCGCTGCCACATTTCCTCTCCCAGGTGGGGAGCAAACGGCGCCAGCATCAGGACCAGCATCGGCAGAATTTCAGCCATGGTGCCTGCGTGGACATTCTCACCCTTTTTCCGGGTGTAGCGGTAAGCGGCGTTAACAGCTTCCATGATAGCCGAAATTGCCGTATTAAAGTTAAAACGTTCCTCGATATCAACAGTTACCTTCTTTAATGCGGAATGGAAGGCCTGCCGCAGCGTTTTTTCGTCCTCGGAGGGAGGTGCGCCCCCGCCTGCTGCGGACACGGTGCAGGCATACCTGTCAACCAGTCGCCAAACTCTTTTTAGGAAGCGGAAGCAGCCTTCCACGCCCCGGTCGCTCCAGTCAAGGTCTTTTTCCGGCGGCGAGGCGAAAAGGATAAACAACCGTCCCGTATCAGCCCCGTATTTTTCAATTATTTCATCGGGACTTACCACATTGCCTTTGGACTTTGACATTTTTGCCCCGTCTTTATTAACCATCCCCTGCGCCAGCAGGCGTGTAAAGGGTTCGACGGCAGAGGTCAGGCCGGCATCATGCAGCACCTTGGTAAAAAAGCGCGCGTAAAGCAAATGCAAAATGGCATGCTCAATACCGCCGATATACTGGTCAACAGGCATCCAGGCGTCACACTTTTCCTTGTCAAAGGGAGCCTTTTCATTTTTGGCATCGGCATAACGCATAAAATACCAGGATGAATCTATAAAAGTATCCATGGTATCCGTTTCCCGCCGGGCGCTGCCGACGCAGACAGGGCACACAGTCCGGAAAAAGCTTTCATGCCGGGCCAGGGGGGACTTCCCGCCGGGCTGCAGTTCAATATCTTCCGGCAGCAAAACAGGCAAATCTTCTTCCGGCACAGGAACCGTTCCGCAGCGGTCGCAGTAAATAATGGGTATGGGAGTACCCCAGTAGCGCTGCCGGGAAATAAGCCAGTCGCGCAGCCTGTAGGTAACCTGTCTTTTTCCCCAGTTGTTTTCTTCCAGGTAGGCAATTATGGCCTCTTTTGCCTCTTCACTGGGCAGGCCGTTAAAGCGGCCTGAATTCACCAGTACCCCTTCGTCCTCATAAGCACCGTTCAGTTCAATACCGGCGGGCTCGCTGCCGTCCGGGCTGATTACCGTCCGTACCGGCAGATTATACTTGCGGGCAAATTCAAAGTCACGCTGGTCATGGGCCGGAACCCCCATCACAGCACCGGTACCATAGCCCATCAAGACATAATTGCCCACCAGGATGGGTACGGCCTCGCCGTTAACGGGGTTGATGCAATAGGCCCCGGTAAAAATACCTTCCTTCTCGGTCTCGGTGGAGGTGCGGCTTATTTCCGTCAACTTCCGTGTTTTTTCCACAAAGGCCCTGACTGCCGCCTCCTGCTCTGTGCCGGCTGTCAGTTCTTCCACCAGCGGATGCTCCGCCGCCAGTACCATGTAGGTAACGCCGAACAGCGTATCCGGACGCGTGGTAAACACCGCAATCTCCTTGTCACTGCCCTGCACCGGGAAGCGTATTTCAGCCCCTTCGCTTTTGCCGATCCAGTTTTCCTGCATTGTGATTACCCGCTCCGGCCAGCCGGACAAAAGCTGCAAATCTTCCAGCAGTCTTTCGGCATAGTCGGTAATGCGTAAAAACCATTGATCCAAATCTTTAACGGTAACCTCGCTGCCGCAGCGCCAGCAGCCTCCGTCCTCAACCTGCTCATTGGCCAAAACAGTCGCACACTGCGGACACCAGTTAACCGCCGCTTTCTTTTTATAGGCAAGACCCCGTTTATAAAAAAGCAGAAAAAGCCATTGCGTCCATTTATAATAATCAGGCGAACAGGTTGCCACTTCCCTGTCCCAGTCATAACTGATACCAAGTGCCTTCAGCTGTTTTTTCATGGCTTCTATATTGTCATAAGTCCATTTGGCAGGGTGAACCTGCCGTTCAATGGCTGCATTTTCCGCCGGCAGGCCAAAGGCATCCCAGCCCATGGGGTGCAGGACATTGTAGCCGCGCATGCGCAGGAAGCGTACCAGTACATCCCCGATAGAATAAACGCGCATATGCCCCATGTGAAGGTGCCCGGAAGGGTAGGGGAACATTTCCAGCACGTAATATTTTTTTCCGTGCCTGTCATCGGCGGTTTTATAAAAATTGTTTTCTTCCCAGTATTTTTGCCATTTTGGTTCAATTTCGCGAGGATTATACTCAGACACCTGTAAGCCCCCAATCCGTCAGACTTAAGGCCTGTCAGGCCTTCTTTTTATTATATACGGATTAAAGGCACAAATGCAAGATACACAGGGGCGCTTGATAGTGTCAAGTTGTAGGACTACAATACATCTTGGACATTAAGCTTTAAAAAAAAGAATGCAAGATGAGGACAAATCGGTTATTG
>DGEC01000121.1:14969-15942 GCA_002385745.1 Firmicutes bacterium UBA3936 | reverse complement strand
CATCGAATTAAAACAATTTGTTCATGAAGAGATGAAACGCATCCGGCAAAAAAGATTAAGAGGCAAAGAGTATCGGAATAATGTGCCGCTTTTCAGAGGTGGAAGCAGCCATACCCGGTTTGCATTAAAAGAGCTAAATAAACGTAGTGTTGTTTGAGTGGTGTGAGGTTCGCATTAAAACCTAAAGTGTCTTGACACTATCGGTGATTTTCCTTTTCATTGAAAAAGAACAGCCGTTTCGCTATAATAAAAGCGTAATACTGTAATTATTGCCGCCTTCAGACAACATAGCAAATACGGCATAAAAAACAGCCGTCACCTGAGGAGGAAACATGATAGGGAAGATGCTAATTCAACTGTTCGGGGGTCTGGGGCTGTTTCTTTTCGGCATGCAGTTTATGGCTTCCGGCCTGCAGAAAGCAGCGGGGGACCGGTTGCGGAAAATACTGGAGGTTCTGACGATTAAGCCGGTTGTCGCAGTTTTTACCGGACTTGTTACGACAACACTTGTGCAAAGCAGCAGCACAACAGCGGTCATGCTGGTTGGCTTTGTCAATGCGGGCCTGATGACGCTGCATCAGGCTGTAGGCACCATCTTTGGAGCAAATATCGGGACAACCGTTACAGCTCAGCTGGTTTCCTTTAAAATAAGCGGCCTCATATACCCCGCTGTCGGTATTGGGGCGCTCTTAAATTTTTTCGGGCAGCGGCGCACTTATAAATATGTGGGACAGGCTGTTCTTGGCTTTGGCGTTTTATTTCTTGGGATAACCGTCATGTCCGAGGCCATGGCGCCCTTGCAGGAAATGGCACTGTTTAAGGAACTGATGGTTAATTTCGGCAGGACGCCGCTTTTTGGGGTGCTTTTGGGTCTGCTCTTTACCGCGATTATTCAGTCCAGCAGTGCGACCACAGGCCTGGTGATTGCCATGTCGATGCAGGGGATTATTCCCCTGGAGTCGGCCATGGCAAT
>DGEC01000121.1:0-14645 GCA_002385745.1 Firmicutes bacterium UBA3936 | reverse complement strand
TTTGTTGCCCTGGTTGCCGCAACGGGGGATACCGTTGCGCGGCAGGCTGCCAACGCCCACACAATCTTTAATGTTATTAATACTATGATCTTTTTGCCGGTTATCAATCCCTTTGTCTCCCTGGTAACCCGCCTGGTCCCAGGAGAAGATGTTTCTATGGAAGCCAGAGCGCCGAAATTTCTGGACAGGCGTATTTTGCTTACTCCCGACATTGCGCTCGGCGGTGCCCGGCAGGAATGCCTGCGCATGGCCAATCTCGGCCGGGAAATGCTTGCCGATGCCATGCATGTTTTTCTCAATGACGACACGAAACCGGTGCAGCATGTCCGGCAGACGGAAGAGCTGGTGGACAGCCTGGAAAAGGAAATAACCACCTATTTGGCCGAACTGTCCCAGCATTCCCTGACCAAGAGGCAGTCAAAGGAAGTTTCGGCCCTGATGCATGCCGTTAACGACCTGGAAAGAATTGGCGACCATGCGGAAAACGTGCTTAATTTGGCGGAATCAAAGGCTGAGGGAAGGCTGCCTTTCTCCGAGCAGGCCTTGCAGGAACTGCAGGAAATGTATAAAAATGTGGATGAAATGATTGCCAAGGCCATTAAAGCCTTTGAAAACAACGACAGTTTGCTGGCCGGGCAGGTAGTGGACCAGGACGATATGATCGATGATATGGAAAGAAACTTGCGCAAATCACATATTATCCGTATTAATGAAAAAATCTGCTTTCCACCAAGCGGAGTCATTTTCCTGGACATAATCAGCAACCTGGAGCGTATTGCCGACCACGCCACCAACTTTGCCCAGGCGGTGCTGGGAGAGTTTTAAACTCTCTTTTTCTTTTTTGGCAGTCACCCTGCAGGGTAAGACAGGCAGTGCAGGAATTTACAGAAAAACGTCGAAACAATATTTTTCATTCCCTTAACAAATTACTATAATACTATAATTGAAAGCAGTGTTTGGCTTGGCTATAATTGTTGACGGAACTCTGGTTTTCAACGCCCGGGACCCGGTAGTATTGGAGGAAAAGGCAGTTGCTGCGGCAGAACTGCTGCGCCAGGGGAAACTGGTTGCCTTTCCCACGGAAACGGTTTACGGGCTGGGCGCCTCCGTCCGTGACGAGCGGGCCGTAAGCCGGATTTTTGAGGTCAAAGGGCGGCCTGTGGACAATCCATTGATTGTTCATTTGAGCGATATTTCAGAGCTGCCCGGGCTTGCCCGGAATATTCCTGCTGAAGCATGGACGCTGGCGCGCCGTTTCTGGCCGGGCCCCTTGACGCTGGTTTTGGAAAAAAAGCCCTGGGTGCCCGGAGTTGTTACGGGGGGGCTGGACAGTGTGGCCGTGCGAGTACCGGACCATCCAGTCGCCCTGGCCTTGCTGCGGGCGGCGGAGCTGCCGGTGGCTGCTCCCAGTGCCAACATTTCAGGGCGTCCCAGTCCGACAACGGCGGATCATGTCCTGGCCGATCTGGCAGGCCGCATCAGCGCCGTACTGGACGGCGGACCCTGCGATATTGGCGTGGAATCCACAGTCCTTGATGTCCGCGGCGGGCGTCTCCGTATCCTACGCCCCGGCAGCATCACTCCGCAGGAGATTGCCGGGCTGCTACAGCGGAAATGTGAAATTGTGGAACTTTCGGCAGACAAAAACCCGCCCTCACCGGGCCTGAAATACCGGCACTATGCGCCGCGCGCTCCTTTGTATCTTTTTTTGGGAGAGCCGGGCAAGGTCACGGTTAAAATGCAGGAAGAACTGGAAACATGGCTTTCCCGGGGCAAAAAAGCGGGACTGCTTGTGACCTTGGAAAGCGCCAAGGCCTTTTCCGGCTACCGGAATGTGGAGTTGATAGTTCCCGGAAGCAGGGACGACCCTGCAGCAATGGCCGCCCGGCTTTACGCGGCTCTCCGGGAATTTGACGCCCGCCGGGTCGATGTGATTCTTGCTGAAGGCTGTTCTCCAAAGGGTGCCGGGCTTGCCTTACTAAACCGTCTGCAAAAGGCGGCCGGGGAAAATATTGTGCAAGTGGAGTGATATATTTGACAAAAAGAAATCTGCTGCTTTTTGTCTGTACCGGCAACACCTGCCGCAGCCCGCTGGCAAAAGTCCTGGCGGAAAAAATCCTGCGGGAAGAAGGGCAGGACAACTGGCGGGCGGATTCGGCAGGGACTGCCGCCCTCTACGGCATGTCGGCCAGCGGGCAGGCCATTGCCGCCGCAGATGCCCTGGGGCTTGACCTTTCGCTTCACCAGAGCAAGCCGCTGACGGATAAGCTGGTTCGCGAAGCAGACCTGATCCTGACAATGACGGGAGCCCACAAGCAAGCGATCCTGCAGGCGGCGCCGGAAGCTTCCGGCAAGGTTTTCACTTTGGCCGAATTTGCCGGTTCGGAAGGTGATGTTGCCGATCCTATCGGCGGCAGTACGGCCCTTTATCTTGAGACGGCGGAGCATTTGCAGCGGCTGCTTGGGGAAGCGGCAAAAAAGTTGCCTGCTTATACCGGCCGGAAGCAGGATAATAAAACTTCGGACCAGAAAAGAAATGCAGGGAGGAAAAAAAATGAAAATAGCGCTGGCCAGTGACCACGGCGGTTTTTTGCTCAAGGAGAAGATAAAGGAATACCTGCTGGAAAACGGCTACCGCTGCGAGGATTTCGGGACGGGCTCGGAAGAATCGGTGGACTATCCCGATTTTGCCCTTTCCGCTGCGGAAGCAGTGGCAAAAGGAGACTGTGATCTTGGGATAATCTGCTGCGGCACCGGCATCGGAGTCGGCATAGTTGCCAATAAAGTTCCCGGCATCCGGGCGGCAAACTGCCATGATACCTTTTCTGCCCGCATGAGCAGGGAACACAACAATGCCAATATACTGACATTGGGCCAGCGAGTTATTGGTTTTGGGCTGGCCTGCCATATCGTACAGGAATTTTTGCAGGCCAAATACAGCGGAGGGCGCCACGACAGGCGCCTGGCAAAAATCACGGAAATAGAAGAGAAATACTGCGGACGCAAAGAGTCCGGCCGGTGAGGAGGAACAGCTCTTGTCTATCTTAAAATCCTTTGATCCTGAAATTGCAAAGGCCATTGACGAAGAAACAAAGCGGCAGCAGGACCACCTGGAACTGATCGCCTCGGAAAACTATGTCAGCCGGGCTGTTCTCGAGGCCCAGGGTTCAATATTGACCAACAAATATGCCGAAGGATATCCCGGCCGGCGTTATTACGGGGGATGTGAATTTGTTGACAAGGCAGAAGCCCTGGCACAGCAGCGGGCTAAAAAACTTTTTGCCGCCGAGCATGTCAATGTGCAGCCCCATTCCGGCGCCAGCGCCAATCTTGCTGTCTATCTTGCGGTCTTAAAACCGGGAGATACCATTTTAGGCATGAATCTTGCCCACGGCGGCCACCTAACCCATGGCGCGCCCGTCAGCATTTCCGGTAAATATTATCAGGCTGTCTCATATGGAGTGGACCGCCGTACAGGTTATCTGGATTACAATGAAGTGGAAGACCTGGCGAAAAAATACAGGCCGCGCCTGATTATAGCCGGTGCCAGCGCCTACCCGCGCATCATTGATTTTGCCGCCTTCCGGCAAATTGCCGACCAGGTTGGAGCCTACCTGATGGTAGATATGGCCCATATTGCCGGGCTGGTAGCGGCAGGCCTGCATCCCACCCCCGTCCCGGTGGCTGAATTTGTCACAACTACAACTCACAAGACCCTGCGCGGTCCCCGCGGCGGAATGATCCTCTGCCGCAAGGAATATGCTGCTGCCGTGGATAAAGCCGTTTTCCCGGGACTGCAGGGAGGCCCGCTGATGCACATTATTGCCGCCAAGGCCGTCAGCCTAAAAGAAGCGCTGGAGCCTGCCTTTACCGCTTACGCCGCCCAGGTGGTGGCGAATGCCAAAGTTCTGGCGGCAAAGCTTCTGGAACATGGTTTTAATTTGGTTTCCGGCGGCACGGACAATCATCTACTGCTGGTTGATTTGCGCAGCAAGGGACTAACGGGCAAGCTGGCCGAGAAGATTCTCGGGGAGGTGGGAATAACCGTCAACAAGAATACGGTGCCCTTTGAAACGGAAAATCACTTTGTCACAAGCGGTATCCGCATCGGCACCCCCGCCGTTACCACGCGGGGGATGAAAGAGCGGGAAATGGAAGAAATTGCGGAGAT
This sequence comes from Firmicutes bacterium UBA3936, assembly GCA_002385745.1. GTDB lineage: Bacteria > Bacillota > Dethiobacteria > Dethiobacterales > Dethiobacteraceae > DTU027. The sequence goes on along the minus strand of DGEC01000121.1, from coordinate 10,474 downwards.
TATTTCTGAAGTATTACATAATACAGGAGACGAGAAGGTTAAGGAACGTGCAAAGCAGAGGGTATTTCAGCTTTGCCGCGCCTTCCCGGTGTATGATGAAAATGAAAACTTTTATTTATAACCATCCCTTAATTAATGACAAGTTGGCCCGGCTGCGGGATGAAACCACCACGGTGGCGTCGTTCCGGCAGCTGGTGGAGGAAATTACGGTTTTAATGCTTTACGAGGCCACAAAAAACCTTCCTTGTAAAAAGGTCACTGTTCGCACACCCCTTGCGCCTGTGGAATGTGAAGTTCTTGCCGGCCCGCCGCCGGTGCTGGTGCCCATACTGCGCGCCGGCCTGGCCATGGCCGAACCGTTGATTAAACTGTTCCCTGCTTCACCGGTCGGGCATATCGGTCTGGTCCGGGATCACGAGACGTTGCAGCCTGTCCGCTACCTGGTTAAGCTGCCGCCCATGGAAGACCGTCCCGTTTGGGTGCTTGACCCCATGCTTGCCACAGGCGGTTCAGTCTGCGAGACCATCGGCATACTGAAGGAGCACGGGGCTTCTGATATAACCGTCTTTGCCATCATTGCCGCTCCGGAAGGAGTGGAAAGATTGCAAAAAGAACACGGGGATGTCAGCCTTTATATTGCCGCCTTGGACGAGCGCTTAAACGATAAAGGGTATATCCTGCCCGGCCTTGGCGACGCGGGGGACAGGCTTTACGGTACATTCTGAGGGAGGGGAAAACCATGCGTCCGTCCTGGGACGAATATTTTCTGGAAATTGCGCACCTGGTGGCCAGCCGTTCCACCTGCCTGCGCCGGGCTGTCGGGGCGGCAATAGTTAAAGACAAAAGGATACTTGCCACCGGTTACAACGGAGCTCCGAGCGGGCTGGCTCACTGTGAGGAGGTGGGCTGTGTGCGCGAACAGCAGAATGTTCCCTCGGGGCAGCGCCACGAGCTGTGCCGCGGGCTGCATGCGGAACAGAATGCAATTTTGCAGGCCGCCCTGTACGGTGTTTCCATAGCGGAAGCAACCCTGTACTGCACCACCCACCCCTGTGTGGTGTGCGCCAAAATGATTATTAATGCCGGCATGAAAGAAGTAATCATATCCGACAGTTACCCCGATGAACTGGCTGCCGCCATTTTCCGGGAGGCAGGTGTGGCGGTGCGCTACCTGCCGAAAAACCCCCCGCCGCAGTCATGACAGCTTTGCAGCCGGCATCTTTTGAGGTGAAAAAATGTCCGAGCGGCTGACAGCCGGCAGGCGCGGGTTTTTTATTTCCCTGGGGATGAGCCTGGCAGCCCTTGTGGTTGTCCTGATTTTTACCGTAGATGAGCATACTATAAGCAGCATGCTGCAGCTGTACCCGGGGTATCTTGCCGCCGCCTTTTTCATGGTTGTCCTGCTGTGGCTTGTGGAAGGGCTGCGCATAAAAGTCCTTGCCTGGATGCTGGATTGCCGGCAGCCCTTGCCCTGGCGGCAGGCGGTGAGTGTTTTTCTGGTCAGCTTTTTCTTTAGCGGCGTCACCCCCCTGGCAGTCGGCGAAATGCCCGCCCTGGTTTACGGGCTGACCCGCCGGGGAATTTCCGCAGGCAAAGCGGCGGCAGTTGCCCTTGTCCGCGCCTTTCTAACCAAGTGCACTTCCGTGCTGTCCGCTGCTTTTCTGCTTTTTATGGGCGGCCGCTTTGTCACCGCCGGCATGCCTTATTTCCGGTTTTTTCGCGGTGTCTTTTGGCTGGCGGGAGTTTCTCTTTTGCTTTACCTTTTGCTTATCTGCTGCGCAGGCCCCGTTGTTGTCGCTTTAAACAGGCTGTTTGACCTGCCCTGCCTGCAGAAGCTCTGCTGCCGTAAACCCAAAGTTAAAAAGTGGTTTGACGGCTTTTGCGCGGAGGCGGGCCGCTTCCGGGAAACAGTAGCCCATATCAACCGCCGCCGGCTGCCGCTTGTTTTATTGCCCTTTTTTTTGACGGTCCTTTACTGGGGGCTTTATTACAGCATTGCTCCCGTTCTCCTGGCCGGGTTCGGCGTCCGGGCTCCCTTTGGCACCGCTGTAATGTGGCAGATCCTGATAATACTGGTGCTGCCCTACATACCCGTTCCCGGCGGCAGCGGGGCAGTTGAATTTGGTCTGGCCACCCTTTTTTCTTCCTTTGTTCCTGCCAGCGTTCTGGGAGTTTTTATTGTTGCCTGGCGCTTTTTTACCTATTATCTTACCCTGATTTGCGGAGCGGTGCTTGCCTTCCGCTTTAAGAGATAAAAAAGAAGGAATTTAACCTCTTGGACTAGAAATAATCATTATTTACAGGGCTACATTTTTCGACAAATGCATATACATGTACAGTGCGGGAAACTTAAGAGTGACACCGGGCAAGCAGGTGGTTCTATGCCAAAGAAAAAGGGATTTCGTGCCTTGCTGTTAGCGGTAGATACGGCGCTGGGGATTGCCCTGCCGCTGCTTGCCGGTATTTTTTTAGGCTTATATTTGGATAAACGTTTTCTTGTAAAACCGTTGTTTTTAATTGCCGGTATTTTGCTTGGCCTGCTGACTGCTTTTAACTATGTGTACAGGCTGCTGCTCAGGCACAACCGGCCGTAGCAAAAGCTGTCACAGCCATGTTGAGCAAAAGGGGAGGTGAAAACGTTTGTTGCAGGAAGAAATAAAAAGGATTCAGTCAGCGGAAGATGAGGCGGAAGAGATAAAGGAAAAGGCAAGGGATAAAGCAAAGGAAATAATCCGCAATGCCGAACTGCAAGCAGTTGAAATCAAGCAAAAAAGCCTGCAGGAAGCGGAAGCTGCCGCGCGCGAAATCCTGGCTGCGGCGGAAAAGGAAAGTGAACACCTGGTTGCTCCGGTAAAGCAGCGAACGGCTGAAGAAGTGGAGACTCTTGTCAATGCAGCCCGCAGTAAACAGGAAGAGGCCGTTAAACTGGTCATGGAGAGGATTGTGAACATCCATGGGCATAGCTAGAATGAACAAAGTATATATTTTGGGCCACCAGAGCGACAAGGACCGGATTTTATCCGTCCTGCAGCAGGCCGGCCTGCTTGAAATAAACGACCTGTCACAGGAAGACGGGGAAAATCAGGAGTGGGCGGCCTTAGTGGAGAAGGACCGGGAGACGGAAGCAGTGCAAAAACTGGACAGTCTCCTGTCGGAAGTAAATTTTAACCTGGACTTTCTGAACAGCTACCACCCCCAGAAAAAGGGCTTGCTTGACGACCTGTTTATGGAAAAAAAAGCCCTGAGTGTGGCCGAAGTTAAGGAATACGTTCCCAAATGGGCGGAAATCAGCAGGAATGTCAATACCGCCCTTAAAAGAATTGATGAGGAACTGCTCGTGCTGCGCAACGAAAGAACCCGGCTGCAGAACCAAAAGCAGCAGCTCCTTCCCTGGGAACAGCTTTCCGTGCCGCTGGAACTTTTACGCTCCACAAAAACGGTGTTGGTAGAAGCAGGAACTGTCCCTGCCGGCGCAGTGGAAGAAATGAAAAATGAACTTTCGGAAATTGATGTTTCCTGCCATCTTGAAGTGGCAAACACGGAGCGCGGCGAAGCTTATATCGTTATCGCCTACCATCATGGTGAAGCCGAATCCGTGCAGAATGCGCTCCGGAAGGCCGGCTTTGCAAGGCAGGATTTTTCCCGGCTTACCGGTACGCCCAAAGATAACCTGTTACGGCTGGACAAAGAGCTGGCCCGGGCGGGAAAAAAGCAGGAGGAGCTGCTTGCCGAAATAGAAGAGCTGGTGCAGTACCGTAAAGACCTGCAGTTTTACTCCGATTACCTGGCAACGGAAAAGGACAGGAAAGAAGTTGTGGAAAATTTGGGCCGCACGGCTTATACTTTTATCCTCGAAGGCTGGGTCAGGCAGGCTGATGCCGAAAAGCTGAAGAATAAGCTGGCAGCCGTAAGCGATTCCATTGAAATAGTGATTCGCGAACCCCTGCCCGGGGAAAATTATCCGGTGCAATTGGAAAACAAGTCCTTTTTCGCTCCCTTTGAATTTGTAACAAAACTGTACGGTGCGCCGCACCCGGAAGGAATAGATCCCACTGCCGCCTTAACTCCCTTCTTTATTGTCTTGTTCGGGCTTTGCCTGACAGATGCCGGCTACGGTGTGCTCCTGATGGTGCTTTCGGCACTGGGGCTTGCCAAAGTAAAAGGAGAGTCCATGCGGAACCTTTTCAAAATACTCTTTTTCGGCGGTCTCGCCACCGTCGTTGCCGGCTGGCTGGTAGGCGGCTGGTTCGGCTATCAGATCCTGGGCGCGCCTCTGGCCTTTGACGCCTTGATGGACCCCATAAGATTCCTCATTGTGTCACTGGCTCTCGGGCTCATCCATATTTTCTGGGGGCTTGCGGTCAAATTTATCCACCTTGTCCGCGCTGGCAAGTATTTTGATGCCTTTGCCGATGTTGTCTTATGGTGTGTGTTTATTATCGGACTTTTGCTTTTGTTGCTGCCTGCAGCCGCTACTATCGGCAAATACCTGGCCATAATCGGCGCCGCCGGCCTGGTTCTTACCCAGGGCAGGGCTCAGCCGGGGATAGTCAGGAAGATTTTTTCCGGTATAGCTTCCCTTTACGATATCTCGGGGTACCTGAGCGACCTTTTGTCTTATTCCCGTCTTTTGGCTTTGGGGCTTGCCACCGGTGTCGTTGCCCTGACAATAAATACCATGGCCGAACTCTTATCGGGCAGCCCGATCGGCTATCCTTTCATGGTTTTGCTTTTGATTGGCGGCCATCTTCTTAACCTGGCCATTAATGCTCTGGGCTCCTTCATCCACACCAGCCGTCTGCAGTACATCGAGTTTTATAACCGCTTCTATGAAGGCGGCGGTAAGTTTTTCCAACCTTTCGGCTATAAAACACGTCACCTTGAGGTTGTACCGGAAAACGGAAAAAATGAACAATAGCCAAGCTTTTTGTGAAATATTAAAATAATATTAATGACATGCAAAGGTTGTTTTATCGGCAACCTGGCAAAAAGGAGGAAACAAAAAGATGGAATTTGGTCTGGGTCTGGTCCTGGCGATTATTGGAGCCGCACTTGCTGTTTTGCTGGCCGGTATCGGTTCAGCTGTTGCCGTAAGCGCTGTCGGTCAGTCGGCATTAGGTGTATTATCCGAAGATCCCGATAAGTTCGGATCACTGCTTATTTTGCAGGCACTGCCGGGAACACAGGGCATCTACGGCCTGCTGGTCGGCTTTTTAATCCTGCTGCGCACAGGCCTTTTGGGCGGTTCGCCTGCCGATCTCACCCTTGCGCAGGGATGGGGGTTCTTTTTTGCCGCTTTGCCCATAGCGCTTGGCGGTCTGGTATCCGCCCTTTACCAGGGTAAAGTCGCTATCAGCGGTGTTTATCTGGTGGCAAAACGGGCGGAAGAATCGGGTAAGGCCATTATTCTCACGGCTATGGTTGAAACGTACGCTATTTTGGCCCTTTTAATGTCCGTTTTGATTTTGCTTAGCATTAACGTTTAAGGAGGCCTGCCTGATGTCAGGAGCCGAGAAATTAAGAGAAAAAATAATAGCAGAAGCAAAACGGGAGGCGGAAGCAATTTTGGCAAATGCCCGCCAGAGGGCTGAGAATATCCTGTCGGAAGCGCGGCAGGAAGCGGATGCGCAGAAAAAGAAAATGCTGCAAGCAGCAGAGCAGCAGGCGGAAGACCGCCGGCAGCGCAACCTGACAATTGCCGAACTGGATGCCAGAAAAGCTTTGCTTGCCGCCAAAGAAGAAATGATAGAAGAAATATTCAATCAGGCCATCAGCCGCTTGAACAACCTTAAAGAGCGGGAATATGAAAATTTAATGTACAACATGCTCCTTGCCGCAGCGGAAACCGGAGATGAAGAAGTTATTGCAGCGGAAGCGGACCGCGGCCGCTTTCAGAAAACACTGCTTGCGCGGGTCAATAAGGAACTTAAGGCCCGGGGCAAAAAAGGAGAACTGACCCTGAGTACCGAGACCCGTGAGCTCTCAGGCGGTTTTGTCCTGCGGGCCGGCAACGTGGAAACCAACTGTTCCTTTGCCGCCCTGCTGCGCATGCAGCGTGACCGGTTGGAGCCTGTCGTGGCGGAGATGCTCTTTGGCACGTGATAAACAACCTATCCTTTGGACTTCCGGCTGAAGGGAGGCAAAGCGGAAGTGCTGGACACAAAATATGCCTATGCCCTGGGGCGTATCCGGGTTTTGGAGACAAGACTGCTGGATGCGGGCAAAATTGACCGCATGGTGGAAGCAAAAACCGCCGCAGAGGCCCTGAAGATTTTAAGTGAAAGCGAATATGCGCCGCACCTGGCCAACCTGGAAAACGAAAACCAGTTTGAACAGGTGCTTGCAGCCGAGCGCAGCCGCATTTATAAGCTTTTGCGTTCAATGCTGCCTGAGACGGGGCTTGTTGATATGTTCGCCCGCCAGTTTGACTACCATAATTTAAAAGTATTGCTGAAAGCCCAAAAACTTGGGGAAAAGCATTATGAACTGCTTGTTCCGGACGTGGGAAATATTCCGCTGGACGAACTGCTTCTTGCCGTTAAAAGCGGGGATTTCCAAAGCCTGCCACCAAGAATGCGCCGGGCCGCGGAAAGCTGCCTGGCGGACTTTCACCCTCAGCTTGTTGACATCCGGCTGGATGTGGCTTTGTATAAGGATTATGCCGCCCTGGCAAAAAAATACCGCTCCCGCTTTCTCAGGGAATATTTCACCTATTTGGCCGATCTTATAAATATCAAGACTTTTATCCGGATAATGAGGCTTAAACATTCTGCAGACTTCCTGGCGGAAGCCCTGCTGCCGGCGGGGGAGCTGGATTTGACAGTCCTCTCGGACAGCAGTGAACCGCTCGCTGCCTTAACGGAGCACCTGGCGAAAAGCCGTTATGCACGAATCGTGCAGGAAGGAGTAAAACATTACCGGGAAACAGGCACCCTGACCCGTTATGAGAAGCTTGCCGACAATTTTCTGCTGCAGCATTTAAAACAGGCAAAATATGTGGTTTTGGGGCCTGAGCCGGTGATTGCCTACCTGCTGGCAAAGGAAAATGAAATAAAAATAATCCGCATTATCATGGTGGGAAAAATTAACCGGCTGCCAACGGAAGAGATCAGGGAAAGGCTACGTGATGTTTATGTATAAAGTGGCTGTTATCGGAGACAAGGACTCTATACTTGGCTTTAAAGCCCTTGGTGTTATTACCTACCCGGTAACCGACGGCAAGGAAGCTATTTCTGCCCTGCGCGAAATTGAGCGTGAAAATGTGGCAGTCGTTTGCATAACTGAAGCCATCGCCGGGCAAATCCGGGAGGAAATCTCCAAACTGCAGCAAAAACTCTTGCCTTCAGTGGTATTAATCCCCAACAACAAAGGAACACTGGGATTGGGCATGCGGCAAATAAAGGAAAATGCAGAAAAAGCCATTGGCGTTGATATCTTATTTGGGAAAGAGGGTAGTTAGCGTTGACCAACACGGCAAATGTGGGCAGGGTTGTCAAAGTATCCGGCCCCCTGGTGGTGGCCGAAAACATGTCTGAAGCAAAAATGTATGATGTTGTCCGGGTCAGCGAACAGCGCCTGATAGGCGAAGTGATTGAAGTCAGGGGCGACAATGCTTCCATTCAGGTATACGAAGAAACAGGCGGCCTGGGCCCCGGTGAACCTGTTTATGTGACGGGAATGCCCTTGAGCGTAGAACTGGGCCCCGGCCTCATTGAGTCCATATATGACGGAATTCAAAGGCCGCTAGATGAAATATACAGACGCACAGGCGACCGCATCGCCCGCGGGGTGGATGCCTACGCCTTGAACCGCACAAAAAAATGGTATTTCCAGCCGGCAGCCGAGCTTGGTTCCGAAGTGGGCCCGGGGGATATCCTGGGCACAGTTCAGGAAACAACAATTGTAGTGCATAAAATCATGGTTCCTCCGGGCATCAGCGGAAAGCTCGTCTTTTTGCACGAGGGAGAAGCAACAGTTGAAGACACCATTGCCAAAATCGAAAAAGACGGCCGGGTCACGGAAGTGCAGATGATGCAAAAATGGCCGGTCCGCACTCCCCGTCCCTATAAAGAAAAGCTTTCACCGGACGAGCCGCTGATTACCGGGCAGAGGGTCATAGATATGTTTTTCCCCGTTGCCAAGGGGGGTACGGCCAGTATCCCCGGTCCTTTCGGTTCCGGCAAAACTGTCACCCAGCACCAGCTGGCTAAATGGGCCGACGCCGAAATAGTTGTCTATGTCGGCTGCGGCGAGCGGGGCAACGAAATGACAGACGTCTTAAACGAATTCCCTCAACTAAAGGACCCCAAAAGTGGAGAACCGCTCATGAAGCGCACCGTGCTGATTGCCAACACCTCCGACATGCCTGTGGCGGCCCGGGAAGCTTCCATCTATACCGGCATCACTATAGCCGAATATTTCCGCGACATGGGCTACAGCGTAGCTTTAATGGCCGATTCCACATCCCGCTGGGCGGAAGCCCTGAGGGAAATATCCGGCCGCCTGGAGGAAATGCCCGGTGAAGAAGGCTACCCGGCCTATCTTGGTTCCCGTTTGGCGGAATTTTATGAGCGGGCAGGCAAAGTAATCTGCCTTGGAGGGGACGGCCGCAGGGGTGCGCTGACGGCAGTGGGCGCAGTTTCCCCGCCCGGCGGCGATACTTCAGAGCCTGTTTCGCAGAATACGCTGCGAATAGTCAAGGTTTTCTGGGGGCTTGATGCTTCTCTTGCCTACCGCCGCCATTTTCCCGCCATTAACTGGCTGCAATCCTACTCGCTTTATATAGACGACTTTACCGACTACTACCGGGAGAAAATTGGCAGTGCCTGGGTCGAACTGCGTGCGGAAGCCATGCGGATACTGCAGGAAGAGGCCGAACTGGAGGAAATTGTTCGCCTGGTCGGCATGGATGCCCTGTCGGACAATGAGCGCCTGACACTTGAAACTGCCCGTTCCATCCGGGAAGATTTTCTCCACCAGAACTCCTTCCACGAAGTAGACACCTACGCTTCCCTGGAGAAACAATTCCGGATGATAAATCTCATTATGCTTTTTCACCATGAGGCGCAGCGCGCGCTCAAGCGCGGCGCAAGACTGCAGGATATTTTGAATCTGGAGGTACGCGAGCAAATCGCCCGCGCCCGTTATATTGCCGAAGACGACTTGGCCAGTATGGATAAAATAGAAACTGCCATCAGGGAAGAAATTACCGGCCTCACCGGTGAAGACTCCGGGGCGCAGTACGCGTAAGAAAGGAGGGCCCGCCATGCTGAAAGAATACCGCAGTGTATCGGAAATCGTCGGTCCGCTGATGCTTGTTGAAAATGTGGAAGGCGTCACATATTATGAATTGGCAGAAATTGAACTGCCGGACGGTTCTGTCCGCCGCGGACGCGTGCTGGAAGTTAACCGGGACAAAGCGCTGGTACAGATATTTGAAGGCACAAGCGGCCTGAATATTCACCAGTCCAAAGTACGCTTTCTCGGTCGGGGAATAGAACTGCCCGTTTCCATGGACATACTGGGACGTGTCTTTGACGGCCTGGGGCAGCCGCGGGACAACGGGCCGAAAATAATACCGGAAAAACGCCTGGATATCAACGGCCTGCCCATCAACCCCTATGCCCGCGACTATCCCTCCGAATTCATCCAGACGGGAATATCAACCATTGATGGTTTGAACACCCTTGTCAGAGGGCAGAAGCTGCCTATCTTTTCGGCTTCAGGCTTGCCCCACAACCGACTGGCAGCCCAGATTGCCCGCCAGGCCAAGGTGCTTGGAACAGGCAGTAAATTTGCCATAGTTTTTGCCGCCATGGGCATTACCTTTGAGGAAGCCGATTTTTTCATTAATGACTTCCGCAAAACCGGAGCCATCGAGAGGACGGTTATGTTTGTCAATCTGGCCGATGACCCGGCAATTGAAAGGATCGCCACCCCGCGGATGGCGCTGACGGCTGCGGAATACCTGGCTTACGAAAAGGGGATGCATGTTCTGGTTATCCTCACCGATATGACAAACTATGCCGAAGCCCTGCGGGAAATATCCGCTGCCCGCAAGGAAGTGCCCGGAAGGCGGGGCTATCCCGGCTATCTGTATACCGACCTGGCAACCATCTATGAAAGGGCCGGAAGAATCAGGGGACAGGAAGGTTCCATCACCCAGATTCCCATCCTGACCATGCCGGAAGACGACAAAACCCATCCAATCCCCGACCTGACAGGCTACATCACTGAAGGGCAGATTATGCTGGACCGTTCACTGCACCGCAAGGGCATTTATCCCCCGGTGGACGTGCTGCCGTCGCTCTCACGATTAAAAGACAAAGGAATCGGCAAAGATAAGACACGGGAGGACCATGCGGACCTGCTTAACCAGTTATATGCCGCCTATGCCCGCGGCAAGGAGGCCAAGGAACTGGCGGCAATCCTCGGGGAAGCGGCGCTGTCCGATACCTGTCTCTTATACACATCT
>DGEC01000110.1 GCA_002385745.1 Firmicutes bacterium UBA3936 | reverse complement strand
AGCTTAAACAAAAAGATATCAGACGAATTGAGAACTGGATGAATAATTACCCAAGAAATATTCATGGATATAGATCTGCTAATGAGATGGCAATACTATCAGAGATGCCAAAATATGGGAGGCAATAAAACTTGCAATTAACCTTGGCACCGCTGGCAATAATATACACTTGCAAAGGAATGTAAAGAATAGTACAATAAGTTATTGCGGGAGAATAATACTTTTATTATGTTTAGTCCGGAGAGATGGCTGAGTTGGACGAAGGCGCTCGCCTGGAAAGCGAGTAGACGGGGCAAAACCTCGTCTCGAGGGTTCGAATCCCTCTCTCTCCGCCATTTTGATTACAATTAGCCGTGCTAGACGGGGAGGTAGCGGTGCCCTGTACCTGCAACCCGCTATAGCAGGGTCGATGCCTGCCCCCGGCTTTTTATCTTTCAGGGCCAGCCCCCGGCAAAAGGTGCTGACGGCCGGGTCCTGTGCGGCGCAAGCTTGTGAACCCCGTCAGGTCCGGAAGGAAGCAGCGGTAAGCAAATCCTTGCGGGTGTTACAGGGCAGCCTGGTCCGAGCCGGCTGTCTGGGTAACGCCTGGGAGATAGAGTCAAAGGCGGGTGCACGGCTATTTATTTAACCGACTCCTCCGGGAACGGAGGTTTTTCTTTTATTTTTTGGCAGCTATGGCTTTAGAAAAAGTTGCCTTTCTTTTGAGAGGATATTTGTCATCAACGGGGAATAAGGCTAATATTAAGAATTACCGGGTGGTTTAGATGACTTATCAGGCATTGTACCGGAAATGGCGGCCGCAAAGCTTCAGTGATTTTGTAGGCCAGGACCATGTTAAGCAAACATTGCAAAATGCCCTGGAGCAGGGGCGTCTGGCCCATGCTTACCTCTTTTGCGGGTCCCGCGGCACCGGGAAAACAAGTGCCGCCAAAATTTTCGCTAAAGCCGTCAACTGCGAGCGGGGACCGGCGAGGGAACCGTGCAATCAGTGCCCTGCCTGCCAGGGCATACAGGAAGGCCACGTGATGGATGTTTTGGAAATTGACGCGGCTTCCAACCGCGGGATTGATGAGATTCGTGATTTGCGCGATAAAATCCGCTATGCTCCGGTACAGGTCCGGCGAAAGGTCTATATTATTGATGAAGTGCACATGCTGACGGCGGAGGCATTTAATGCTTTGCTTAAAACTCTGGAAGAACCGCCGCCGCAGGTCCTGTTTATCCTGGCGACGACCGAACCCCATAAACTGCCGGCCACTATTATTTCCCGCTGCCAGCGCCTTGATTTCCACCTGCTGGAGCCGGCGCTGATAGCGGCCCGCCTGCAGGAAGTAACGGCGGCTGCCGGCCGGGAATGTGAAAAAGAAGCCATTGATTTGATAGCGGAGGAAGCTGACGGCAGCCTGCGTGACGCCCTGTCGCTTTTGGAGCAGGTGCTGATATATACACCCGGCGTTGTCAGGACAGAAAATGTTTTATCCGTCCTGGGAGCGGTGGGACGGGAGGTTTTTTATGACCTGACGGACGCCCTGCTTGACCGCAACCTGTCCGCAGCCCTGCTTTTGCTGCAGGAGGCCGCCCGCTCCGGCAAGAACCTCCATTATTTTACACAGCAGGCCATTAAATATTACCGGGACATGATGATAGCTTTTACCTGCCGGGAAGATGCGGAAAAGCTGGGAGTTGCAGAGCACTGGGCGGGGCTTTTGCGCCGGCAGGCCGCTGCCCTTGGCCTTGCTGAAATTGGCCGTATTCTTTCCATATTACATGATTTGCTGACGGAAATACGCTGGTCAGAGAGGCCGCGCCTCCTGTGGGAACTGGCAATATTTGATATGTTTTCTTCACAGTTTGAGGGCGTCTCCGGCCGGAAGGCGGCAGAAAAAGAGCAGGCTGCATCTGTGGAGAAAAAGACAAAGCCAAATAGCAAGGGGGCAGAAAAAAGTCCGAAAACTGCCGGCAGCTTGCAGGAGATTGAAAGACTCTGGTCTAAAATCCTGGAAAGAGTAAAAGCTGCAAACATCAAGGCCCATGCCCTGCTGCTGTCTGCAGATCCAAGCTTTTTTGACGGAAAAATCCTGGAAATCAGTTTTGCCTCGGCCTTTCATTGTGATATGATGAAAGAAAAAGAAAATCATAAGTCACTTGTTAAGGTTTTGCAGGAAGTTTTAGGGAAGAAGATTGCTGTTCATTATACCGTACAGGGCGAGGGATTACAGCAGGCTGTTGAGCAAAGAGATACTGAAGATTTAATACAGGCTGCCATGGAGATATTCCGCGGCCGGTTAATATCTGAATCTGAAAGTGAATAAGGAGGCGCGTTATGTATAAGGGTATGGGCAATATGATGAAACAGATCCAGAAAATGCAAAAAGAAATGGCCAAAATGCAGGAAGAACTGGAGCAAAAAACAATTGAAACTACAAGCGGCGGCGGTGCCGTTTCAGTACAGGTAAACGGGAAGAAGGAGCTTGTCAGTTTGACAATAGACCCGTCGGCGGTGGATCCGGAAGATTTGGAAATGCTGCAGGACATGATTCTTGCCGCAGTTAATGAAGGCCTGCGGAAAGTTGATGAAATGGTGATGTCTGAAATGCAAAGACTGACGGGCGGCCTTAATCTGCCACCGGGACTGTTTTAGCGGAGGCTAAAAGCGTTGTACCCCGAATCTATAGCCCGCCTGATTGCGGCTTTTCAGAAGCTGCCGGGTATTGGACCAAAAACGGCCCAGCGCCTGGCGCTGTTCGTCCTCAGCCTGCCGCGGGAAGAAGTGGTAACCATTGCCCGGGCGCTTGTTGAAGCAAAGGATAAAACCCGGTACTGCAAAATATGCGGTAATTTCAGCAACGAAGAACAGTGCATTGTCTGCCGGGACAGCCGCCGGGACCGCTCCGTCATTTGCGTTGTCGAGAATGCCAAGGACATATTGGCCCTGGAAAGGATGCGGGAATATAAAGGGGTTTATCATGTTTTGGGCGGCGCCATTTCTCCCATTGACGGTGTGGGGCCGGAACAGCTGCGGATAAAGGAACTGCTGCAGCGCCTGCAGGACGGGCAGGCAAGGGAAATCATTCTGGCCACCAACCCCAATGTAGAAGGGGAGGCAACAGCCCTTTATCTTTCACGCCTGCTAAAACCGCAGGGACTGCGGGTCACCCGTCTTGCCCACGGCCTGCCGGTAGGGGGAGACCTGGAATATGCCGATGAAGTTACCTTGCTCCGGGCTTTGGAAGGCCGCCGGGATCTGTAGCCGGCAATTCCCTTATGTGTAAATCAAATCAGCTCCTTTTATTTTGCAAGTGTTTTCAATGCGGAGCAAATAAAATTGTTGCAGAAAACCATAGGGAAGAGGTATCAGGTTTGCCTTGGAACTATGGTTTTTTGTTTAATGTTGGGAAACTGTGCCATTCAATTAGTTGCTTATATCGGCAACAAGGAAGTGATATTAAGGTAAAATAAAGACTGAGGTGAGTGCAATGATGGTAGAAAATTGTGAATCAAATCAGTAGAGAGTTGGAATGTATACCGGGTATTATAGGTGTAGTTTTAGGTGGTTCAAGAGCAAGAGGTACTCATAATGAAACATCCGATCTTGACATTGGAATATACTATGATGAATCAGAAGGGTTTGATATTGCGCAGATTAATGCAGTTGCAAAAGAATTAGATGATGAACATAGACAAGATATAGTTACATCTCTAGGAGAATGGGGGCCTTGGGTTAACGGTGGAGGTTGGCTTGTGGTTCAAGGGTATCATGTGGATTTTATATTCCGTGATATAAAAAGGGTATCACAGGTTATAGAAGATTGTTTGGAAGGGAAGGTTTCCTCCCATTACCAGGCAGGTCATCCCCATGCCTACTTGAATGTGATGTATATGGGCGAAATTTCCATTTGTAAAATATTAGTTGACCCTAAATAGGGAAAATTTCAGAATTGAAATCTAAAACCATCCCATATCCTCAAACGTTAAAAGATGCAATAGTGCGATATTTTATGTTTGAGGCATCCTTTTCTTTAATGTTTGCAGAGGATAATGTTGATAAAGATGACATTTATTATGTATGTGGACATTGTTTTAGAAGTATTTCTTGCTTAAATCAAGTTTTATTTGCCTTAAATGAAGAATACTGCATTAATGAGAAAAAAGCCGTTAAAATGATTGATGGCTTTTTTTATCAAGGCCGGAACAAAAGTTCCGCAAA
>DGEC01000003.1 GCA_002385745.1 Firmicutes bacterium UBA3936 | reverse complement strand
CATCGAATTAAAACAATTTGTTCATGAAGAGATGAAACGCATCCGGCAAAAAAGATTAAGAGGCAAAGAGTATCGGAATAATGTGCCGCTTTTCAGAGGTGGAAGCAGCCATACCCGGTTTGCATTAAAAGAGCTAAATAAACGTAGTGTTGTTTGAGTGGTGTGAGGTTCGCATTAAAACCTAAAGTGTCTTGACACTATCTTTTGTTTGCAGTGGCTTTCATTTTTCAGTATTTAGTGGTAAAATATTTGGCAAGCTTTAGATAAATATGCTATAATTCTGCGGGAATGTTACTGTGCAAGGGAGAATTGCATAAGATAAATTATGATTAAAAGGAGCATAGCGTATGGTAAAGCTGGAGAAAATAGACGGAAACAAAGTTGCGCTAGAAATTGAGGTAGGTGAGGAAGCTGTAGCCGGGGCGCTTGATCAAGCCTACAGGCGGGTGGTCAAAAAAGTCAGTGTTCCCGGTTTTCGCAAGGGCAAGGTGCCTCGTTTTGTTTTAGAGCAGCGTTTTGGGCCTGAGATTCTTTATGAGGATGCTCTGGATATCCTTATCCCCAAAGCCTATGAAGATGCGGTGAAGGAGACGGGTATCAGTCCTATTGACAACCCCGAAATTGATCTGGTGCAGATGGAAAAAGGCAAGCCCCTGATTTTTACGGCAAAGGTTGAAGTCAAGCCGGAAGTAAAACTCGGTAAGTACAAGGGTTTGTCTGCAACAAAGAAAATCAGGGAAATTACAGACGATGAAGTGGAAAGAAACCTCCTGCAGCTGCAGCTGCAGCATGCAAGGTTGAATGTGGTTGATGATGATGATTTAAAACTCGGGGATATTGCCGTAATTGACTTTACCGGTTACCGGGACGGCAAACCCTTTGCAGGCGGCAGTGCGGAAGGGTATTCCCTGGAAATTGGTTCAAACACCTTTATTCCCGGGTTTGAAGTTCAGCTGGTCGGCATGAAGCCCGGCGAAGAAAAAGAGATAGAGGTTACTTTTCCCGAGAACTACCACCAGAAAGACCTGGCAGGGGAAAAGGCGACATTTAAAGTAAAGCTAAATGAGATTAAAAGAAAGGAATATCCTGAAATCAACGATGACTTTGCCCGTGAGATTTCAGAATTTGATACCTTGGCCGAATTAAAAGAGGATATTCTGAATAAGCTGAAAGAACAGGAAGAAAGCAGGGCTGAGGCCGAGTTAAAAAACAAGCTTATTGAGATGGCGGCGGCAGACTCGGAGGTTGACCTGCCGGAGGTACTGGTTGAACGCGAGTTGGATGCGATGATCCAGGAAATGGAGCAATTCCTGCATATACAGGGAATGACAATGGAAAAGTTCCTGGAATACAGTAAAAAAAGCATGGAAGACCTGCGGCAGGACAGAAAAGAAGAAGCTCAAAGCCGGGTAAAGGCCGGTCTTGTCCTGGACGCTATTATTGAGAAAGAAGGAATTTCTGCGACAGGTGAAGAATTAGATGAGCACCTTAAAACGATAGCTGACCGCTATAAACAGGACGTGCAAAAGGTTAAGGATTTACTGGCTGCAAGAGGTGAACTGGATGCTTTCAACCGGGAAATCAAGTACCGCAAGGCAATTGATTTTCTGGTGGAACAGTCGGATATTGTTACTGAAATAGTTAAAAAAGAGAAAGAGCCGGAAGCTGACAATGCTATAGCCGAGCAAGCTAATAACGGAAAAGAACCGGAAGTTGACAGCGAGGAAGAAGTGATAACTGACAACGGGAAAGAACCAGAAGAAAAGAAATAGGGGTGATCTGGATGAGTTTGGTTCCAATGGTTGTTGAGCAGACAAACCGTGG
Organism: Firmicutes bacterium UBA3936; assembly: GCA_002385745.1. Classification (GTDB taxonomy): domain Bacteria; phylum Bacillota; class Dethiobacteria; order Dethiobacterales; family Dethiobacteraceae; genus DTU027. The sequence goes on along the minus strand of DGEC01000003.1, from coordinate 7,560 downwards.
CGAGCGAGCCTACGATATCTATTCACGGTTGTTAAAAGACCGCATAATTTTTATTGGCAGTACAATTGACGATACTGTGGCTAACCTGGTTATTGCCCAGTTGCTTTTTTTGGAATCGGAAGACCCTGACAAAGAGATAAATCTGTACATCAACTCCCCCGGGGGATCCGTCTATTCCGGTCTGGCCATTTATGACACAATGCAGTATATTAAGCCTGATGTCTCTACAATTTGCGTCGGGCTTGCGGCCAGCATGGGCGCTGTGCTGCTTGCAGCGGGCACAAAAGGCAAAAGATTTGCCCTGCCCAATTCAAGGGTAATGGTTCACCAGCCGCTGGGAGGAACACAGGGGCCGGCAGCGGATATAGAAATTCATGCCCGGGAGATCCTGCGCATCAGGGAAAAAATAAACACAATACTGGCCAATCACACGGGAAAAGATGTAGAACAGGTTGCCCGTGATACGGACCGTGACTTTTTTATGTCTGCCGAACAAGCTTTGGAGTATGGTTTGATTGACGGTATACTGCAAAAGCGTTAAGCTCCTTGGGAGGGACAATTATGTTTAAATTCAGTGATGAGAAAGGACAAATAAAATGTTCTTTCTGCGGCAAAACACAGGAGCAGGTACGCAAATTGGTAGCCGGTCCCGGTGTGTATATCTGCGATGAATGCATTGAGCTTTGTAATGAGATCATAGAAGAAGAACTGTCGGAAGAAATGGAGCTTGACCTGATTGAGCTCCCCCGGCCGGTAGAAATCAAGGAAATTCTTGATCAATACGTGATAGGCCAGGAAGAAGCCAAAAAGTCTCTGGCAGTCGCCGTCTATAACCATTACAAGCGCATCAATACCGAACAGAAGTCTGATGACGTAGAAATACAAAAGAGTAATATTCTTTTGATCGGACCGACGGGGGTTGGGAAAACCCTGTTAGCGCAGACACTTGCCCGCATACTAAATGTGCCCTTTGCCATTGCCGATGCCACGTCTTTAACGGAAGCCGGCTATGTGGGCGAGGACGTGGAAAATATTCTGCTGAAACTTATCCAGGCAGCCGATTATGACCTGGAAAAGGCAGAAAAGGGAATTGTATATATAGATGAAATTGATAAAATTGCCCGTAAAACCGACAACCCTTCCATTACAAGGGATGTCTCCGGCGAAGGTGTACAGCAGGCTCTCCTGAAAATCCTGGAGGGGACAGTGGCAAGCGTACCTCCGCAGGGAGGGCGGAAGCACCCGCACCAGGAGTTTATGCAGATTGACACCACGGATATCCTGTTTATCTGCGGCGGTGCTTTTGACGGAATTGACAAAATCATCCAGAACCGCATAGGCAATAAGGGAATAGGTTTCGGCGCCGAGATTACCGGCAGGCAGGAAAGGAATATCGGGGAGATCTTGCGCCATGTACTGCCCCAGGACCTGATAAAATTCGGGCTGATTCCCGAGTTTGTGGGCCGCGTACCCGTGGTGGCTACTTTGGACCAGCTGGATAAAAATGCTTTAATCCGCATTCTCACCGAACCGCGCAATGCGCTCATCAAGCAGTACCAGCGTCTCTTTGAAATGGATGATGTTGTCCTGGAATTTAAGGAAGATACGCTGGAAATTATAGCCGAGGAAGCCATCCGCCGTGAAACGGGGGCTCGCGGCTTGCGGGCAATTCTGGAGGAAGTACTCCTTGATGTGATGTATGAGCTGCCCACAACTGAGAACGTGGCCAAATGCATTATCACGAAAGAAGTAGTTAAGAAAAGGGAAAAGCCGATACTGATAACAGTTGACAAACGCAAAAAGAAAAAAGAAGAATCGGCCTGACAAAGATGAAAAGCTGTTATTTATTGCAAAATGATAACAGCTTTTTTACTACCGTGGGAGGGCAGGTTTCTAATCAATTAATTAATAATAACAAAGGTCTGCAAGGCTATTTATTACTTTCCCCCGGGACATACTATTAACAGCAGTTTGTCGCATAAGGGGGAATTGCCTTGTCCGGCCTTTTACCGTTTGTCGGTATATTACAGATTGCAATTGCAGTTGTAGTCGGCCTTTATTTTTTAAGCCTGCTGAAATCACAGCATTCAAGCAAAGCGGCGGTCAGTAAAGAATCAACCAAGGAAATGGAACAGTTAAGGAGGATGCGGGAAATATCACTTTCCGAGCCACTGTCGGAAAAAACCCGGCCTGCCAGTTTTGCAGAGATTATCGGTCAGCATGACGGCATCAGGTCCCTGCAGGCGGCACTGTGCGGACCCAACCCGCAGCATGTGATCATCTACGGCCCTCCCGGAGTGGGGAAAACGGCGGCTGCCAGGCTGGTGCTGGAGGCGGCCAAAAAGAGTCCCGTCTCTCCCTTTGGACCTGACGCCAAATTTGTGGAGCTGGATGCCACAACAGCCCGTTTTGATGAACGGGGTATTGCCGATCCCCTGATCGGCACGGTTCATGATCCTATTTACCAGGGCGCCGGTCCTTTGGGGATGGCGGGCATACCGCAGCCAAAACCGGGGGCGGTAAGCAAGGCGCATGGCGGCATCCTGTTTGTTGATGAAATAGGTGAACTGCACCATACACAAATGAATAAGCTTTTAAAGGTACTGGAAGACAGAAAAGTATTCCTGGAGAGCGCTTACTACAACCCGGAAGACAAGAACATTCCTTCGTATATCCATGAGATTTTTCAAAAGGGGCTGCCTGCAGACTTCCGGCTGATCGGTGCTACTACACGTACTCCTGAAGAAATCCCGCCGGCAATCCGTTCGCGCTGCCTGGAGATTTTTTTCCGGGGGCTTTTGCCGGCTGAAATAGCCGTTGTTGCCGTTAATGCCGGCAAACGCATCGGTTTTACCATTGAGGAGCCGGCCCTGCAGCTGATTACCAAGTACGCCAAAAACGGCCGGGAAGCCGTAAATATTGTACAGATTTGCGCCGGAATTGCTTCTGCTGAAAGCAAGGAGCAGGTAATAACTGTAGAAGATGTGGAGTGGGTGGTTAACGCCAGCCAGCTTTCACCGCGACCGGAGCAGGCAATTCCGCCTGCGCCGCAGGTGGGAAGCGTCAACGGTCTGGCCGTTTACGGCCCCAATATGGGAATGCTTTTGGAAATAGAGGCGGCTGTCCACCGCGCAGCTCCGGGACAAGGCAAGGTACAGGTAACGGGGATTGTGGATGAGGAAGAAATGGGCAGTACCGGGCGTGTCTTGCGCCGGAAAAGTGCGGTCAAGGGTTCTATTGAGAATGTACTGACGGTACTGCGGGATACTCTGCCCGTAGATCCCCGTGATTATGATATCCATGTTAACTTTCCCGGGGGAACGCCAATAGACGGTCCTTCCGCGGGTGTTTCCGTTGCCTGTGCCATTTATTCCGCTTTAACAGGCATCCCGGTTCATAATACCGTAGCCATGACGGGGGAGCTTTCCGTCCGCGGCCGGGTCAAGCCCGTCGGCGGTATTGTCTGTAAGGTGGAGGCAGCCAGACAGGCGGGAGTAAAGAAAGCGCTTATTCCCGCTGACAACTGGCAGAAGCTTTTTTCTGGCCTGGAGGATATTGAAGTTGTGGCGGTGAGCAGCCTGCAGGAGGTACTGCAGCATGCTCTCTGCAGTATGCAAAAAATGCCGCCTGCAGTTTCTTCCGGTGTTTTTACGGCGACACAGCTTAAAGTATGAGGAGCGGAAAAGAAAAAATTTTGGTTATCTGAACCACATATATTATAATAATAGTACAAAAACAGAGAAACAGGAATTGGAGGCAGAGCTCCATGACAGATAAAAAGACAATTTTACCCCTTCTTCCCCTGCGTGGCGTTATTGTTTTCCCCAATATGGTCATGCATCTGGATGTGGGGCGCGAGCGTTCCGTCAACGCCCTTGAGCAGGCAATGATGGAGGACAATAAAATACTTTTGGTCTCACAAAAAGAAGCGCGTATTGACGAACCTGCACCGGAAGACCTTTACACAATGGGGACCATTGCCCAGATAAAACAGCTTTTGAAACTGCCCGGGGGAACTATAAGAGTTCTGGTGGAAGGGCTGGCGCGGGCCCGTATAAACAAGTATCTGAGTAATGATCCTTTTTTCCAGGTAGAAGTGGAAGAAATTGAGGAAGTAGAAAAAAAGAGCGTGGAAGTAGAAGCGCTGATGCGCAGCGTGATTTACCAGTTTGAGCAGTACATCAAGCTAAGTAAAAAGATTCCTCCCGATACGCTGGTGACGGTTACCAGCCTGGAAGAGCCGGGAAGGATGGCCGATTTGATTGCTTCCAACCTGATGCTGAAAATACAGCAAAAGCAGGAAATCCTGGAAGCCACTACACCCCTTAAACGGCTGGAAAAGCTTTCCGAGATACTGGCGCATGAAATGGAAATTCTGGAGATTGAGCGCAAAATAAATCTTCGCGTCCGCAAGCAAATGGAGAAGACACAGAAGGAATACTACTTGCGGGAGCAGATGAAGGCTATTCAGAAGGAACTTGGGGAAAAAGATGAAAGAATGGCCGAAGCCGATGAATACAGGGAAAAAATTGCTGAAGTGGATTTGCCGGAGGAAGTGGAGGAAAAGGCGCTCAAGGAAGTGGAACGCCTGGAAAAAATGCCCCCGGCGGCGGCGGAGGCCGTTGTTATCCGCAACTACCTGGATTGGATTCTCTCACTGCCCTGGAATGTGCAGACTGAAGACCGGCTGGATTTAAAGACGGCGGAAAAAATTCTTGATGAAGACCATTACGGTCTGGAAAAAGTCAAGGAGCGGATTATTGAGTACCTGGCCGTCCGGCAGTTGACAAATAAGATAAAGGGCCCCATCCTCTGCCTGGTAGGCCCCCCGGGCGTGGGGAAAACTTCCCTTGCCCGTTCAGTCGCCCGGGCGCTGGAGAGGAATTTTGTGCGCATCTCCCTGGGCGGAGTCAGGGATGAGGCGGAAATCAGGGGGCACAGGCGTACTTATGTCGGGGCATTGCCGGGTCGCATTATACAGACCATGCGCCAGGCAAAATCGCAAAACCCGGTTTTCCTGCTGGATGAGATTGATAAAATGTCTACCGATTTTCGCGGCGATCCTTCCGCCGCCCTGCTTGAAGTTCTGGACCCTGAACAGAACAATGCCTTTTCCGATCATTATCTGGAAGTGCCCTTTGATTTATCCCATGTCATGTTTATTACCACTGCCAATACTCTCTATAATATCCCGCAGCCCCTTCTGGACCGGATGGAAACAATTTACCTGCCGGGCTACACGGAGGAGGAAAAGCTGGAAATTGCCAAGCGCTTTCTTTTGCCCAAGCAAATAAAAGAAAACGGCCTGCAGAAAGAGAATCTGACAATTTCCGAGAAAACTTTGCGCAAGATTATCAGGCAGTATACACGGGAAGCCGGTGTCCGCAACCTGGAAAGGCAAATTGCTTCTATCTGCCGTAAAATTGCCCGAAATGTAGTACGTGACAAAAAGGGGAAAACGGCCGTTACCGGACGGAACTTGCACAAGTTTTTGGGAGTTCCCCTCTATCGTTACGGCATTGCCGAAAAGGAAGATGAGGTAGGGGTTGCCACGGGACTTGCCTGGACTGAGACGGGCGGGGATACGCTGATTATTGAAGCCACTTTGATGAAAGGCAAAGGGAAACTGCTTTTAACGGGCAAGCTGGGCGATGTAATGCGGGAATCGGCACAGGCAGGTTTGTCATATATCCGTACGCGGGCAGCTGAACTGCAAATCGAAGAAGACTTTCACGAAAAATTTGATATTCATATTCATATACCGGAAGGGGCAATCCCCAAGGACGGTCCCTCGGCCGGGATTACAATGGCTACGGCTTTAATATCGGCCTTAACCCAGCGTCCTACCAAGCGAACTGTGGCTATGACCGGCGAAATAACCCTGCGGGGAAGGGTGCTTCCCATCGGCGGCCTGAAGGAGAAAGTGCTGGCAGCCCACCGTGCCGGGATAAAAACAATTATTTTGCCTGTGGATAACAAGAAAGACCTGGCTGAGATTCCGGAAAACGTGCGCAAGCGCCTGGAATTTGTTTTTGTGGAACATATGGATGAAGTACTGCAGTATGCCATAAAAGACAAAGAGCAGAAGCAGGCAGCCGGGGAAGCATAATGAAAGTCACAACGGCTGAATTTGTTGTCAGCGCCTCCGGGCCCGGGCAGTATCCAAAGGGCAATCTGCCCGAAATTGCCTTTGTGGGGAGATCGAATGTCGGCAAATCTTCGCTGCTGAACTCCCTGACAGGCCGCAAAAAACTGGCCCAGACCAGCGGCACTCCCGGCAAAACACGTCTTATTAATTTTTTTCTCATTAACAACAGTTTTTATTTTGTTGATCTGCCCGGCTACGGCTTTGCCCGTGTTGCCAAGGCAGTAAAAAAACAGTGGGGAAAGATCATTGAGGAATACCTGACCGGCCGGCCGGCACTGAAGTTGGTTGTCTTGCTTCTGGATGCGCGGCATATGCCTTCGGCCGATGATTTAGCCATGTACCAGTGGCTGGTCCATTATAATCTCCCTACGGTAATTGTTGCCACCAAGGCTGATAAAATCCCCCGCGGCAAATGGCAGAAACAGCTTGGACAAATCCGGCTGGGTCTGGGACTGGGCGGGGAAGGGCCGGTTATCCTTTATTCTGCCAGAACCGCCCAGGGCAAAGAAGAACTTTGGAGTATTCTAAAGCAATACCTTTGATCCAAAAGGAGCAGAAAACTGCTCCTTTCCTGCTGCAGGCAGGCCTTTCCCAGGCGCCGCTTTCAGCATAACCGGCGAACGGTTTTTCCCCTTCCGGCATGCTCGACAACTTTCTTGACATTAATTGCGGAAATACATTATAGTGATAAAAGAGCTATGCGTGTCTGGAGATGGGAGGATTTTTTAATGACCGCAAAAAATTTGCCCAAAGTTTACAAGCCGGACGAAGTGGAGGAGAGATTATACCGGCAGTGGCTGGAAAACAACTATTTTCTTGCTCCGCGGGATCCGGATAAAAAAACATTCACAATTGTTATCCCGCCGCCCAATGTGACGGGTTCACTGCATATGGGGCATGCTCTTGACAACACCATTCAGGATATTATTATCCGGCGAAAAAGAATGCAGGATTACGATACCCTCTGGCTGCCCGGAACGGATCATGCGGGTATTGCTACTCAAATAAAGGTTGAAGAACATTTGGCGGAGGAGGGTTTGACGCGCCACGATCTGGGAAGGGAAAAATTTCTGGAGAGGACCTGGCAGTGGAAAGAGGAATATCACAGCCGCATTATCAGCCAGCTTTATAAGCTTGGTGTCTCCTGCGACTGGTCCCGGGAGAGGTTTACCCTGGACGAAGGCTGTTCCCGGGCGGTGCGGGAGGTTTTTGTTTCCCTGTATGAAAAGGGTCTCATCTACCGCGGCTACTATATTATCAACTGGTGCCCGCGTTGTCATACCGCTTTGTCCGATATTGAGGTGGAACATGAGGAACAGGAGGGTTCCCTTGCCTATATACGCTATCCGCTAAAAGGTGAAGAAGGCGGCATCGTTGTTGCAACCACCAGGCCCTGTCTCTTATACACATCT
>DGEC01000001.1 GCA_002385745.1 Firmicutes bacterium UBA3936 | reverse complement strand
CTCTAGGTTTGGTTGCCTAAAGGCCATTTTTGTCTACAGTCTGGAGCGTGCATGAAGCACGCTCTTTTTTTTGTGACCGATTTGTGACTCAAAAAAAATTAGTTTACGACATGCACCTGCTACCATAAAAGCAGCTGGAGGTAATTGCTGCAATGCCCTAGGAGTAATGTTTTTAATAATGGGGAGCAGATGCTTTATGAAAAAAGAACTGGCTTCTGCGCGAAGGGGAAAAAGACGAATGGGCGGTACTGCTTTCCTCGTCCGTATCCGTTTTACGGAGAATTCAACCTGGCAGGGAACCATTCAGTGGCTTGACGGCCGCAAGACCAAAAACTTCCGCATTTTCCTTGAAATGGCGATGCTGATGAGTGCGGCCGTTAATTACGAAAAAAAAAGCAGATCAATTGCCTGCCGGCAGCTGGGATGATAAGGAAGAAGAGATTTCCAACAGGATGTAGCGACCGCTTGCTCTTTGTGGAGGAGAGAAAAGAATGAACAAATTGGACGGTAATCAAAACCGGCATTCCGGCAGAAAGGGGCGTGCCCTTTATTTTGCACTTTTCATTAATTTTACAATTCTATGCCTGATTGTAAATCTGCCTTTTGCCCAGGCATATTTTTCAAAGCGCAAGACCTCCGAAATTCCCCACACAGTTCTCATAGTCGGACCGAGCAAGATAAAGATTGAAGGCCCGGACAAAGTTGTATTGCCCGCTCCTCCCGATCCTGCCCAAGCGGCCGGGGAGAATGAAGGCCCTGCGCTGATGAGGTCAGGTGCGGAAAGTGCAGTCTTGCTTGTTTACAAGGCGGAGGTGCTTGACCAGTTTGACCGGCCTATGCCGGAGGAAGTCGTTATTTGGGATATACTGGGCGGGCCGTACCCCGGTATTTACATCAGTGCAGGCGGGGAGGTCGTTGTTACCTCTGAGGCGGCCCCGGGAATCTACACGATAGTTGCCATATCTGCAAGCGATGAAAACGTTGTAGCCTTTTTTGAACTGGAGCTTGTTGCCCCGGAAGCTCCTGAAGGCGGAAATGAAGGTGAGGAAAAAGAAGGGGAGGAGGAGCCCGGCGAAGGTGAAAGTGGACCGGCTGAACCAGCTGAAACCTCCAATGAAGATTCCGGCGGCGAACAGTCTGAACAGAACGGCGCAGAGCCCGGTAACAGCCAGGGTGATAATACTGCCGCACCGGAGCTGCCCGGCAGCCCTGCCGGCAACGGGGACCCGGCGGGAACCGAAGACCCTGCCGGTCCTGATGAGGCTGGCGAACCTGGGGAGGAAGAACCGGGTGAAGAAGCCGGTGAAGCCGGCGAACCAGGCATGCCGGGGGATCCTTCCGGCACCGGAGACACCGCCGGCGATGATAATGATAATGAACAGGGCGATCCCGGCGTAGACCCCGTCGACGGGGAGGCAGACGGCGACGGCGGCACAAACTCCACTGGAGAAGTGCCCGGCGGTGCATCCTCCCAGGGCGGGCAGCCGGAAGAGGCGGAGCCCGAAACAGTTGACAGTGACGTACCCGGAGGAAGCGATCCTGCAGGCGAAAATGAACGACAGGAAAGCATGGAATAATTCCCTGTCCTGCGGAAAGGAAGAAGAATATGCCCAGTGCCCGTAAAAAATCACCGCACATTCTAAAAAAGATTGCAGCCTTTATCGGCAATGTATTGTTTGCCTGCCTCCTTCTGATCATGCTCTTTATAATCTTTTCCCTGGTGCAGAGCAGGGTGCTTAACACAACGCCCAGTATCGCCGGCTACCGGATGTATATAGTCATAGGCGGCAGCATGAGCCCCACCTTTGAAGCCGGCAGCCTGGCCTTTGTCAAGCCGGTACCCCCGGAGGAAATTGCCGCGGGAGACATAATAACCTTTCATTCTGAAAACAATCCCAACAATATTACCACCCACCGCGTCCGGGAAGTGCTTGATGAAAAGGGGGAAATAAGCTTTATCACCAGGGGCGACGCCAACGATGTGGACGATACGCCGGTCCCGGTCGGAAACGTTATCGGCAGGGTTGACTTTACCATACCTTATGCCGGCTACCTCATGAATTTCAGCCGTTCCAAGCAGGGCATGCTGGCCCTGGTCATCATACCCGGGATTTTGATTATTATTTATGAAATCCGCAACCTGTTCCGTTATGCTGCCGAACTGGAAAAAGAACAGAAAGCCGCCGTCCAGGCTGCCTCAGAAGGCCGGCAGCAGTAGCCTTGCAGCGGGTGCAGCGGATAAAGAAAGGAAAGGTGTCTGGCAATGAAATTGAAAGTGTTAAAAAGCATATTTACAGTCTTTTTGCTTGCCGTAATTGTTGCTGCCGGCACCACCATGGCCTTTTTCCATGACAGCGACAGCCCTGCGCCCCTGTATATGACCGCCGGGACGATAGACTTTGAAATAGATCCCCTGGACATAGATTTAACCCAGCCGGAACCCGGCCAGTTGCCGGAATGGAGATTAAAAGAAAGCAAGACATTTTGCTGGCTCATCCACAACACCGGTTCCAAGCGTTTTATGTTGAGGGTAAAGCCCAGGGACACCAGTCATAATATCCCGGAACTGCCACAGATAAATGACGGATCTGCCTGGGGCAAGGGGGAAAAATTGCCCGTGAACAGCTGGGGACCAATGTACTTTGAATATATTGTCGGAAACTACGACGAGGATAATCCTTTTGTAACAGATATAATAGCTGATCAACACTACATAGTGGGCGCAATAAAAGTTTGGAATGATAGCGAAAAGATTTACGTGAAGTATGATTTTGACTACGGCTATACCATGTCGGAGTCTCACCTGTTTATCGGAGAAGCCCTTGAGGACATTCCTATCAACGACGGAACGGTCCCGCCTGGACTGCTTCCATTTAAGGGCGACCACGATCGTGTTGAGGAATATGAATTTGTAAGACCCTTGTTCGGCACCTATCCACAAAAGGGCAAGCCGACAGAAAAAAAAGAGTACAGCTGGGAAGAAGGAGATCTTTTGTATATAGTCGCCCATGCCGGAGGGGTGCGTGGCCCCGGCACCCAGCAGCCGGGAAACAGTTGCAATTATAATCTCACCTGGAGTGCGGCGCCGGGCAGCCCCTTGGAACTGATAACAGTGAATGGAGAAACCTGGTGGCGTTACACAGGCGACCCGGTCCCGCCCGGGCAAAGCATCAGGATTTGCTTGCAGGCGGAGTTGCCGGACGGTGTGCCTGCCGGCACGGTATATGAAATTTACCTGGAAGCGGAAGCATTCCAGGCTACCAACGACGCTCCAAGTTATTGGTGACAAGAACTGTTATTTAAATAATACAGCTGGTTTCATATAAACCTTTTGAAAAGGGGTGGTGTCTGCAAGGACGGTAAAGCAAGCAAACCTTGTCGGCGTCGGTTGATAAAGGCAAACCTGCCGCGAGGCAGGGACGCAAAGCCAACGGGTCTCAGGAAGACGGCTGGGTTGCCGAGGGGTTAAAAATATATCTCCACGGAGGGAAGGAAATGAAAAGAAAAATCTTTTTGAGTATGGTTGTCATTGCTCTCGCTGCCCTGCTGATCGGCGGCGCCACCATGGCCTGGTTTACGGACCAGGATCAGACAGCCGAGCAGACTTTTACAGCCGGGACACTGCTGGTTAAAATTGAAGATAAGGGTATTGTCAACAGTGATGTTGTCAATATTGAGAATTTGAACCCCGGCGATTTTTTTGAATATGAGTTTGAAGTTGAAAATATCGGGACAAAGAAACTGGATTTCATAGGCATCCTGTGCTATGAAGACATCTATGGTGAAGCTCTTGATAATCCAATTCTCGCGGAAAAAGAATATGGAACAAACCCGCTGTCTGAAGTACTGGATATTGAAGTCACGCTTGTGGAGAGGGCAAATGATATTTTTAATCCTGATTGGGAGCCTGGTGTAATTTACAAAGGCACACTTGGAGAGACTGGTACACTCAGTCCTAATGCTCCCGATGAGTATGAGCATGCTAACCACATTGTTTTCGGCGAAGCGGATTTGTATCCCGAAGGCTCTGGAAAGCATCAGAAATTAACCTACAGGGTCAAGTTTACCCTGCCGGAAGGGGCTGACAACAAGTACCAGGGTACAAGCGTAAATCTCATTTTGACAGTCCTGGCGAAACAGAAGCATGATGATGCTCCATATCCCGAGTTTACCTGCCCGTTTACCGACGAGGTATTACCAACTCCTCCTGAAGATCAATAACCCGTTTTTCTAATTGAATAAGGCGGGCATGCCGGCCGGCATGCCCGCCGGCAAATAATAGGAAAGATGTGATACCAATGCGTATCAAGCTTGCTTCCATAGTTGTCAGCGTCATTCTGGCGGCCATCCTGGTCGGGGGCTACACCATGGCCTGGTTTACAGACAGCGACAAGACGGGGCCGCAAACCTTTACCGCCGGCACCCTGCTTATCGAGGCCGGCGTAATCAATTCCGACCCGCAAGACCTGGATGACCGCTGGAAGCTGGTGGACATCTTGCCGGAAGAAGTCGTATATTTTGCCCAGGGGACACGACCGACAAGGGAGCCCGTCAAGAGTGGCCGAGGAGACCCGAACGCCGTGTTGAAACTGGACGATAAATTCTTCAGCCTTGGCTTTTATATGGAAGAAGACGAGAGTATTGACGTTAGCAAACCGAACCCGGAAGCCTGGAAGGGACGGGGCGGGGAAATAATTGTTAAATTCAACGAGCAAATAATTCCAAAGGGCAAATGCCTGGTCCTGGCGGTCGAAGAAACCTGGAGCGGCTGGCCTGAGGAAAAAGCGAAAGTCTATGTGGGCCAATACTACAATGGCGGCAACCCGGACAATTATGCTTGGGTTTATGTTGGTACTGCCGATAACGGCGAGTACCCGCGCAAATTAAATGAACTCGATCTGCCGGATAATACCGAGTGGTTCCAGTATGTAAGGGTAGTTGACGTGACCGATCCCTGCGGCAGTGATTATGAAAAAAGTATCTGGAACCGGGATGATAATGACGCTTTTGACCTGAACGCCGTCATGGTGCGGAACATGGAGCTTGTCAGGTGGAACCCCGGCGACAAAGATAAAATCGGCTACTATGTCCGTAATATCGGCACAAAGAGCGCCTATGTCAGGGCTACATTCGCAGGTGAATGGCAGCAGTTTGATGAAGAGAGCGGCAAGTGGGTTCCCTTTAGCGAAGGCGATCCGGATCTTGTCAGCCTGAATATCCATGATGATAGCGCGGGGCTCTGGACGGAAATGTATGATCAGAACGGCAAAAAGTATTTTGTCTATAATGGAGATAATGGAAAACTTGAATCGGGGCAAACCGCAAAACTGTACCTGTGGATTGAACTGGACGGCCCGGGTACGGGTAATGAATACCAGGACAAGCGCTTCGTCCTAAGCGGTAAATTTGACGGAGTACAGACTACCCACGGGGCAAGAGATGAAGTATGGGGTAGCATGAATCCCTTGCAGTAGACAGACAAGTAATAGGCAATTGGTCTGCGGCCGGTTAAGGCCGGCCGCAGCCTTTCTTAATAAGGCATATTTCCCGGGTCAAAAGGAGGGACGGCTGTGAAAAGGAAAATAATCGGTTCGCTTTCAATAATAATGGGAGTTATTATGATCGCCTCCGGTTTTGCCATGGCCTTTGAGCAGGGCAGCGCTTTTGCCCTGGAAGTTGTGGGCACGGAAATGGGGCTGGAGATAATTTCCTCGGGAACCCCTCTTTTTGATGCGGGAAATATGTATCCCGGCGATACGGAGGAAGCCGGGATAACCGTTAGGAATCAAGGCGAAAAGCCCTTTTATGTGATGATGGGCATGGAGAGGGTGGACAAGGCCCCGGCAGGCCCCGATTTGTTTGACCGGCTCGAGATGAAAATTACATACCTGGGTAATGTGGCTTACGAAGAAAAAATAAGCGGCTTTTCCTCCTGCGAGCTTGGGAATTTTGAGCCCGGCGACAGCCGCAGGCTTAATATTTCCGTCCATCTGCCCGGACCGGAAACAGGCAATGAATTCCAGGGAAAATCAGTGAGCGTAAAATTTGTCTTTACAGCCCACAGGGATCGCCCCCCGGGTCCCCCGGGCCGGGAAGAAAGGCCTGAAGGAGCCCGGCTTGTAATAGCCAAGCAGGTACTTGACGCGGAAAATAATGATTTAAGCGATCTGGAGCCTTACAGGTCGGAAGTTTTCCATGTCCGGATTAACGGCGGGGAGCCCGTTCCTTTCAGCGCCGGCAAGCCCGTTGTCTTAAACGGGCTTCAGGCGGGCGGCAGCTACACCATAGAGGAAGTGGCGCCCGATCCCGATTCGGATTATGTCTGCCTGACTGGACCGGTAACTGTAACAGTTGCCCCGGGCACGGAGTACGTGGTTATTAAAAACCGGTACCGGAGCGAAATTAATGTTGAGCCGGAGCCGCCGAAGACGGGGGGCGAGGATGAGGAGAAGGAAATAACAGTGGAGCCGGAACTGCCCAGGACGGGCGGCCCGGAGGTCTACCTTTTAATCCTCGGCCTGCTCTTGATACTCGTGGGCTTCAAGCTGCAGGCGGAAGCCAGGGAAAATTAAGAAGAATGCCCCTTGGGATTGCCCAAGGGGCCTTTTTATGCAAAAAGGCGGGACTGTTTGCCGCTTTGAGGCGGAAGGGCAAAAGGATTTGCAGGCAGGATGTAGAACTAGAAAAATAAATAACAGCAAAGAAAGCAGGTGAGTACAATGACTGTTGACACAAAGAAGCTGCAGCAGGAAAGAACAAGTATTTTTCAAGATTTAATGGACAACAAAATTCCCAAACGGGTGCCCGTCGGGGCGACGATGCCCCTGCAGCCGCTGGCGGAGTGGGCCGGCATTGATCTTGCAGAAGCCCACTGGAAGCCTTCACTGATCAGGGAGGCGGCGGAGAAGATGTGCGAGCTGCTCTATTCCGATACGCTGCCTGTAGGGGGCTCACTGCGCTACCCGTCATTTTATCAGATACTGGAATCCCAGTCTTTCGTCATGTCCTCCAGCGGTTATATCCAGCATCCTGAAGTTATGGGAATGAGCGAGGAAGATTATGACTACCTGATTGAAAAGCCTTATGACTGCCTGCTGGAGCGGGTTATTCCCAGGCAGTATAAAGCCCTTGACCCAAGCGATCCGGTTAAAATGGCCCTTTCACTTACCAAGAGCATCCTGGCCTATGAGGGTGACAACGCGGAACTGGCGCCGTTTTTGGCGGAACTGGTGGAAAAACACGGCTACTATCCCGGTGCGCCTCCCGGATCATCCGGATTTACCGCCACTCCCTTTGATTTTTTGGCGGACCAGTTGCGCGGCTTTACCGGCATCAGCAAGGATGTGCGCAGGATACCGGAAAAGGTTGCGGAAGCCTGTGAGGCTTTATATCCCATTGTCCTGAAAAAAGGCATTCCTGATGTGATTTCCAATTACGGGGGAGTAGGCATGCCGCTGCATATGCCTACTTACATGCGGGAGAAGGATTTTGCCAAACTGTACTGGCCGACTTTTAAACGGCAGTTGGACGAATATGCCTCCATGGGCATTCATGCCAGCATCTTCTGCGAAGATGACTGGACGCGCTACCTTGATTACCTGTATGAACTGCCGACGGACACGGTGATAATGTTTGAATACGGTGACATGAAGCTGATTAAAGAAAAACTGGGCAAAAAACATATTATTGTCGGCATGTACCCGCTGGTAATGCTAAAAACCCACACAAAACAGGAATGTGTGGATTATGCCAAGAAAATGCTGGATATTCTGGCTCCCGGCGGCAAGTACCGTTTCTCACTGGATAAGGGCCCCGTATCCATCAGCGACCTGAATCTGGACAATTACATTGCCGTGCTGGAGACAGTCCGCGATTACGGGGTCTACAGCAATCCGGGAGAAAAAGCGGGAGAAGAATTCAGGAAAGAAGACTACCGGGTAGAGCCGTCAAGGCCCCTGGAAAGCAGGTACTTTACCACCTGGGAAGATTATAAGGCTATAAATCCCGATATCTCCGAACACGGGAAAGACAAACTGCAGGCTTTGGAGGAAAGACTCTTTAATTACCTGATGTGGCTGTTAATGTAATGCCGCTTTCCGGCAAGGCGGTCTGGCTGCAAAAATTGACGAAAAATTAAGGGCTCCTTTGGGGGCCCTTTAAATATGTAATTCTAATCCCATTTAAGGTCTTCCAGCTTAATCTTCTCTTTGCCTTTTAGGCTGCCGGCCCAGGATTCATCCGGCAGATCGACCACAGCTTTGCCGTTTTCAATCCCGTAATCTGCCATATCGGGGCCTTCCGGCCATTTTTCCAGGTAACCGTTAAGTATATCAGTTGTTTCAATTTCTTTTTCTTCTTCGGACGGTAGTCCCTCGGCAGCCCGGTAAACGGCAATTGCCCCGTCAATAATTTTCAGGTTGGCTTCAACCGTTCTCCTCTTGGCATTTGCCGTGACATTGCTATAAACAGGCAGCGCAATTAGTATCAGGGCGCCAAGTACAATGACGGCAATTACCAGTTCCACAAGGGTAAAGCCATGCTGTTCTTTTGTTTTTTGCATGATAGCCTGCATTTGCCGCCTCCTTAAAGGGTTAATATGAATAAATTATACCTTAATTGGTATAAAGATACAATATTTTCTAAAAAATTGTATACTTATTGCAGGAAGATTTAATTATTTCTAGAAAATAATTGGTAAATGTTGTCTATTGACAATGCAGGTGAAAAAATGCCGTTCTTTTCCTATTCCGTGCTGGGCAGGCAGGGTGAGATAATTACCGGAAAGCTGGAAGCGGAGAATGTGAGGCATGCTGCAAGACGCCTCCGCAAATCGGGCTGCCTGCTGCTGGAGATTAAGGAAATAAAAAAATTCCAGCTCTGGAAAGCCCTGCGGCCGCAAAAGAAAATAAGTGCCGGAGAATTGAGTTTTTTCAGCCGCCAGCTGGCTGCTTTGCTGGCAGCCGGGATCCCGCTGACAAGCTCTTTGCAGGCTTTGGGAGAGCAGGCCGCAAATCCTTTTTTGGGTAAAGTGCTAAAGGGAGTGGCTGCAAATGTGGCAAGCGGTCTCAGTTTTTCCGAATCACTGCGGGTCTATCCTGAAGTATTTTCAACCGTTTATGCGGAAATGGTCAGGGCGGGGGAACTGGGTGGTACACTGGAATCAATCCTGAAGCGTCTTTCCCGGCAGCTTGAAAGTGAGAAAAAGCTGAAGGACAGCATCCGCTCCGCCATGTTTTATCCCGTGCTGGTACTCTTTTTTGCCGTTTTTCTGCTTGTGGCCGTGCTGCTTTTTATTGTGCCGGCCCTAACGGCCTATTACCCGCCGGAAGCGGACCTGCCCCGTATGACAGTCCTTGTAATTAACAGCAGCAGCTTCCTGCGCAGCTATTGGCATTTTTCTTTAGCCGCCCTACTGCTGCCGGCTTCTGTCTTGCGCGCCGTGCTCAAAAGCAATGCGCTGCCGGGGCTTTTGGAGAGGATTAAATTCAGCCTTCCCATAGCAGGCAGCCTGATGCAAAAAAACGTCATTGCCCGTTTTTCCCGGACATTAAGCACCCTGCTTGCCGGAGGCATTCCCGTGCTTGCGGCGCTGGAAACGGCGGGAAGCTGCGCGGGCAGCAGGCTTCTTGCCGCTGCGGTAACAGAAGCAAGAAAGCGAATCAGGGAAGGTGAAAGCATTGCAAAACCGTTAAAGGAAAGCGGTTTGTTCCCGCCGCTTGTTACTTTAATGATTAGCGTCGGCGAGGAAAGCGGGGATTTGACGGGCCTGCTCAAGCGGGTGGCCGATTTTTATGAGGCGGAAACCGCGGCTCAGGCCAAGGGTTTGTCCGGTCTGATTGAGCCTCTACTGATTATTGGTGTGGGAGCTGTGGTTGGTTTAATGATAATTGCCGTATACCTGCCTCTTTTTTCTGTTTTTACGCAGTTGTCTTAGGAAGCATAAGAAGGTAAAACGGGGAGTTGGAGATGGGAATCCAAAGAAACAGGGCTGTGGTTGGCCTGGAACTGGACAGCGGCGTTATCCGGGCTGTGGAGATCAGAAGAAACCGGCAAAATGCAGGTATAGCTGTTGCCGCCGGCGAGCTGGAAATTCCTTTTGCTTCTGTCTCCTGTGGTGTTGTCAGGGAAACGGGGGCAGTCGGCAGGGCCCTGCAGGAGTTGTGGCGGAAAGCCGGTTTCACAAGTAAAAGGGTAGTCCTTGGGACTTTTAGCCGCAATGTTTTACTGCGCATTGTTTTTTTCCCCCGGGTGCCCGAGGATAAATTGGGGCAGGCGCTCTCTCTGCAGGCCGACCGGTATTTACCCCTGCCCTTAGAGGAAATGGCAATGGATTATTTTATCCTTGGAGAAGAAGAGGATGCGGGCGGCCCGGTTTATGAAGTGCTGCTTGCGGCCGCAAGAAAGCAGGAGTTGAAAAAAAATCTTGACCTTCTGGCAAAATGCGGGTTGAGTCCTTTGGCGGTGGAGGCGGAGCCGCTTGCGCTTCTCCGGCTGCTTTCGGAAGGAAAGAGGGAAGGAACAGTGGTTATGGCAGATTTGGCCATGGAGGAAAGCAGCATTATTGTGGCGGTAAACGGCAAGCCGCGCTTTGCCCGGGCTTTGCCGCTGCATCTCCGGCAGTATCTTGGCGATGCCGTCCCGGCAGGACAGGAGGCTCCTCCTGAAAGTTCCTTGAACGGTTATCTTGGCGCGGCAGCAGGACAAATCCGGATTTCTCTCGACTATTACAGGGAACAGGGAGGGTTCGGCAAAGTTGACAGGGTTATCCTCTGCGGGCGCGGGGCCGTCATACCCGGGCTCACGGATATGCTGGAGGAAGTATTGGAAGTGCCTTGCGAGACTGCCTGTTCTTTGGAAACAGTTGCCTGCAGCGACGAATTGCAAGCCATATTAGGCAGGCCGGAGTTTGCCGTAAGCTGCGGGCTGGCGCTGCGCCTCCTGGAGGATGGAAAATGGTAAGGATAAATCTACTGCCGGATGAATTTGCCGCCCAACGCCGGCGCAAATCCGGGCAAAAAAGGATAATTATTCTCTCCCTGCTGCTTGTAGTTTTGTTTACTGCCGTTAACTGCAGGCTTTACCTGTTGCAAACCCGCGTTTACGTTCAGGCTGCCGGGACGGCCGGCAAGCGGGTTGCCCTGGAAAGGGAAGCTTCCGAATTTGAAAGCACGGAAAAGCTGCTGGAGGAAACAAAAAGACTGGAGGGGATCGTTGCCCGGGCAGTGGGCGGCAGTTTTGACTGGCGGGGTGCATTGGCTTCCCTGGATTACAATCTCCCGGAAAGAATCCGGATAAAGAATATTGCGATTACTTTTGATGGCTTGGAGGGGCTCATTTCCCTGCGGGGAGAGGCCGGCAGCCATATGCTTGTGGCGGAATGGTCAAGGATGCTGCAAAAAATTGCAGGAATAAGCAACGTCCGGATAATCTACTCCGCAAAAAAAGCAGGCGTCTCTGAACCGGTGCAGTTTGAGCTTTCTGCCGTCTATTCCGCGGAAGGAACCTACCCGTAAAGAGGGCGGGGTGAGTAAGATGGGGGAAAGGCAAAGGCTTTTGTTGTTTCTTCTTCCTCTGCTTATAGCGGTTGCAGGATTTCTTTTGTGTTTTTTGCAATACATGGAGTATCAGGAGGCAAGCAGGCAGTTAAGGCAGGAAGAGCAGCTTTTAGCGGCGGTCAGGAAGAGACTTGCCGGTGCAGAAGAGCTGGCCGGGAAGGAGGAAGAGTACACTGCCCGGCTGGGAGCATTGCAGCAGTTATTGCCTCTTGAGCCGGCTGAAGAGAGGCTGCTTGCCGATTTACAATATGCTGCGGATTTGGCTTTTCTGGAACTGCAGCAGGTGCGCTTTGGTGAACGGGAAGAAAAAGAAGGCTACATTGAAATACCCCTGCAGATTGCGCTTGGCGGCAGTTTTGACGGGCTTTTAAATTTCCTTGACTTTCTGCAGGGTTACGGCAGGGCTTTGCGAATTAATGAAATAAAGGTTGAGCAAGCAGGTGAAGGGGAGAGCCTGGCAACCAGTGTGCAGGCTGCAGTTTTTATGCTTTTGAATTGAGCCAAAGTATTGTTTTGCATGGCGGGGAGGCCGGCTCTGGTGAAAAGGACAAGTTATGCCTGGCTTGGCGAATATTTGCTGCAAGCGGGCCTGATTACCCAAAATAACCTGGAAACTGCCTTGAGGGAAAGCCGGGAAAAGGGAGAAAAACTGGAGAAGGCACTGATTCGTCTTGGCTGCTGCAGTGAAGAGGATGTGGCTGCGGCAGTTGCCCGCCGGGCAGGCGTGCCGCTTGTTTCATTGCAGGATTATCCTCTTGATCCGCTTGCCATGGACATGATTTCCTGGGAAAAGGCCCGCCGTTACCGGGCTTTGCCCATTGGATTTACGGAAGACGGGCAGCTGGTGGTAGCCATGGAGGAGCCGCAGGACCTTCTTGCTCTTGATGATTTGCAGGTGCTGACCGGATGCAGCATCCAGGCGGTGGCAGTAACCGCAAGCGAGCTGGAAGCCGCCATGAAAAGACACAGCCAAACAAGCATAAATCTTGAGCGGATGGCGGCCCACGACCTGTTTTTGAAAGAATCTGAGGAAGATGCGGCGGACTACATGCCTGAAGACAGCGAGAGGCCGGCGGTGAAGCTGGCGGACACTATTCTTTCCCGGGCCGTCAACTCCAAAGCCAGTGATGTACATATAGAAGCATACGAGAACTACCTGCGCATCCGTTTTCGCATTGACGGCGTCCTCCATGATGTACAGCGCCTGCCCCGCCGGCTGCAGGGAGCGCTTGTCTCCAGGTTAAAAGTTCTGGCCGGCATTGACATTGCCGAACGCCGCATTCCCCAAGACGGGCGGATGTCGGTAAGAACAGAAGGACGGGCGGTAGATGTCCGGGTGGCAACCATGCCGGCAAGCTGGGGGGAAAGGGTGACTTTACGCCTTCTGGAAAGGACGGTCCGGCCAATTACCTTGGCCGAGCTGGGCTTTGCCCCGCAGATTCTTGCAGCGTACAGGAAGCTGATTAAGCTTCCCTACGGTTTTATCCCTGTCACCGGTCCGACAGGCAGCGGAAAGACCACAACGCTTTACGCCAGCCTGGCACATGTAGACAATACGGCCAAGAACATTATCACCGTGGAAGATCCGGTGGAATACCGCATGGAAGGAATCAACCAGATGCAGGTTAACCCGAAAGCAGGGCTGACCTTTGCTTCCGGCCTGCGGGCTATTTTGCGCAACGATCCCGATGTCATTATGGTAGGGGAAATCCGTGACCGGGAAACGGCAAGGATTGCCATTGAGTCCGCTTTGACCGGACATCTTGTTTTTGCCACGCTGCATACCAATGATGCGGCGGGTGCCATCAGCCGCCTCACGGATATGGGGGTGGAACCGTATCTGATTGCTTCTTCCGTGGTGGGAATTCTGGCTCAAAGACTGGTCCGCCTTCTTTGCATGCATTGCAAGGAAGAGTATTTCCTTGACCGGCAGACGGCATCTTCCATTCCCGATTTTCCACTGGAGGAGAGGGAGGAGAGGATTAAGCTGTACCGGGCGCGCAGCGGCGGGTGCATCCACTGCAGTTACACGGGATATGCGGGCCGGACAGGTGTTTTCGAGCTGCTGCCTGTAAGCGGCGGCATTCAAAAACTGGCTCTTGAGAGGCATCCGGCGGCAGAAATTAAAAAACTGGCTGTTGCCGAGGGGATGATAACAATGAGGCAGGACGGCCTGCGCAAGGTCAGGCAGGGCAGGACGTCATTGGAAGAAATAGTAAGGGTGGTTGTATAATGAGCTTGAAAATTGATTCATTACTGCGTGAAGTGGTGGAACTTAAAGGATCGGATTTGCATTTGACAGTAGGCTTGCCGCCCGTTCTTAGGGTTCACGGGGAGCTGCGGCAGATGAATCTGCCGGTTTTGACCCCGGAAGATGTGAAGGAAATGCTGCTTGGCATCCTGGATGAAAAACAGCAGGAAGATTTGCTGCAGACCAAGGAACTTAATTTTTCTTATTCTCTGCCCGGTGTGAGCCGTTTCCGCGGCAGTGCCGTATTGCAGCGAGGTTCTCTGGATGTTGTCCTGCGTGTAATTCCCTGGCACGTACCGGCTTTAGAGGAACTGGGGCTGCCTGAGATTGTGCAGGAATTTGCTCGTTATTCCCGCGGGCTGGTGCTGGTGACGGGGCCTGCGGGCAGCGGAAAAAGCACTACTTTGGCTTCTCTCATTAACCAGGTTAACGAAGAACGGGCCGTTAATATTGTTACCGTTGAAAGCCCTGTCGAGTTTCTGCATAAACACAAAAAATCAATAGTCCGGCAGCGTGAGGTGGGCAGCGATACTCATTCTTTTGCTGCCGCCCTGCAGCATTTGCTGCGCCATGATCCCGATGTTGTTTTAATAAGTGAGCTGGAGAGCAGGGAAAGCATTTCGGCGGCTCTCAAGGCGGCGGAGACCGGACATCTTGTTTTTTCGGCAATGCATACCCGGACAGTGCCGGCCACAATCCACCGTCTTGCCGGCATTTATCCTGATTCCCTGCAAAAATATGTCCGGCTGCAGCTGGCAGATTGCTTGAAGGCAGTAATTTCCCAGCAATTGGTGCCGCGGGCGGACGGCGGCGGCAGGGTGGCTGCAGTTGAGGTGCTTATCAATACGGCTGCTGTCAGCGAAATGATACGGGAAGGCCAGGTTTCCCAGCTCTATACCGCTATGAAAACCGGCCGCAGTTTTGGCATGCAGACGATGGACAAGGCGCTTTCCGATCTCTGCCTGCAGGGCGCCATTAGCAGGGAAGAAGCCTTGAAACGCGCTGCAAACCGCAGTGAACTGGAAAGGTTGCTGCGCAGTTGAGGGCTGACGGCTCGTAAAAGCACCGTCTGCCACTGAATGGGGTCTGTCGTTATGGACAAGAAAAAAACTGCAGGTTTTTTATTAATAGAACTGCTGCTTGCGCTGGCGCTGCTTCTACTGCTTGTTCCCGTTTTTTTCGGGGTAATGGCTGCCGGCCTGAAGGCGCTTTCCCTTTCGGAAAAGAAAACGGTTGCTCTTTATTTAGCCCGGGAAGGCCTTGAGGAGGTTAAAGAAAAGGGTTTTTATCATCCTGTCCCTTCCGGGAAGCAGCCTGTAGAGGGTTTCGCGGGCTTTGCCAGGGAAGTTGCCGTAAAGGAAGTTGCGGCCGGGGAAGGCATGCCGCCTCTCAGGGAAATCCGGGTTACGGTTTTTATAGAAGAATATGCTGCGGAAATAAGCCTGGTAAGCCGGCAGGTCCGGAGGTAAAGGATGGATAATAAAGGCTTTACACTGGTAGAATTGCTGGTGGCGGCTTTTCTGCTTGTGACGCTCGTGTCTCTGCTGGCAGTTATACTGGAACCTGCCGGAACAAATTGGCATGCAGCTGCCGGTAAAACAGATGCACTGCAGCACGGGCGCATTGCCATGGAGGAAATTGTCCATGAACTGACATATGCCTGCCGCGTAATTTCAGATCCCTCAGCAGGCAGACTGACCTATTACAAGAAGAGTAACGGCAGGCTAATGAAATACCGCATATATAAAAGCGGCAGCAGCCTGCTGCTGGCACTCCCGGAAGGAGCCGCAGTACCAATTGCCGGCTGTATCGCAGATTTTGCCTGCTACCCTGCGGGAGAACTGGCAGCCGGCGAAATGCTGACCATCTGCCTGAAAACGGCGGAAAAAGGGCAGACTTGTTCTTTTCAAAGCGGAGTACTGGTTAGAAATATCACGGAGGACATTCCATGAAAGGGGAACGGGGAGCGGCTCTAATCTGGCTTTTACTTGCGGCACTCCTTTTTTTTCTCTTGGGAGGAGCGCTTTTGCAAACGGCATTTTCCGACCTGCGTATCGGCGGTTATCTTTTAGCGGCAGAGCAGGCTCATTACGCGGCTGAAGCAGGTATTGAAACGGCTGCCGCCGTCCTGGGGCCGCTGTGCCGTGATTTGGGGAAGGAAGGATGGAGCTTTGAACACCCGGGAGAACCGTCCTTTGCAGTACGGGCGGAACGGGAGGAGGGACAGGTGCTGCGAATTACGGCAACCGGCAGCGCGGGAAACCGGATAAAGGTGCTGGAGGTGCTGGCCTATCTGCGTCCCCTGGGCAGGCAGGCCTTAACCGGCGGGGCTGTAAAGCTGCAGGAGGCAAAAGTAACCGGTCACATAAGCGCCGATGAAGTTGTCTTTGCCGGCGGCCATAATTCTGTCCATGGCGATCTGCGTGCTTTGCGGGTGGAAGTTGACCCGGGAGGCAGTTATACCTGCAGCGGCTGTCTTTGCAGCGACGGCCGACCTTACAATACACGAATAGATTTTGCCGGGCTTGCTCTGGAGGCTTTGCTTTCCGGCTGGACGGAAATTGCGGCGGATGACGGCTGCTGCCTGGTGGAGTCACTTGAGTCAGGGCCGGCTATAGCGGCGGGTGACACGGAGATAATGCCGCAGGCACCCCTTGCCGGTCTGCTGGTAGTCCTGGGCAATGTTGTCATCGGCAACTGGGTTAACGGCAGCAGGCTGGCAGTTGTAGCAAACGGCGACGTGCTGCTGTGCGGCAGCGGCAATGAATGGGAAGGCAGTTTGTTTGTAGCAAGTTCAGGCAGGATTGCAAACGGCGGAGAAAGGCCGCTTGTATTTTCCGGCTGCCTGGTGGCACCCTCCATTGTACTGGTTGATGCAACTGTGAACTATTGCGATGCGGCAGTGCTGGACAATATTTTTTATCTGCCGTCCGCCCTTTTGCGGCTGCAGCCGACTTTTGACCTGGAATGGCTGGAAAAGAGACCGCGGAGGTAAGGATGGGCAAAAAAGGCTTTACACTTATAGAATTGGTTTTTGTGGTGCTGCTTTTGGGAGTGCTTGCCGTTCTGGCACGGCCGCTGGTGAACATGGGAAGGTGGCCGCTGGAGACAGCCGCTCGAAAACTGGCTTCAGACATGCGGGAGGCGAGAGCCGCCGCCATCGGCTGCGGGCAGACCTGTACACTGACCTTTTATGAGTTCGGAGGACGCTACCGGCTGGATCTGCCATCCGGTTCGAGCTATTCAACTTTGCCGGAGGGGATATGCTTTGCCGCCAATAATTTTCCCCTGGACGGCGAAAGCCGCCGCCCGACCCTTTATTTCCGCTATACGGGAGCGCCAAACAGGGGAGGCCATGTCGCTTTGCGCGATAAAGCCGGCAGAAAACGCTATATCATTGTTACTCCGGTAACCGGCCGGGTTAGAATTTCTGAAAAGCCGCCGTAATTTTGTTTTTCTTCTGCTTTCAGGAAGGTTGTGGAAAAAGGATGTCGAATTGAATAAAAAGAAGTGGCTTGGCAATACTACAACAATATTTTTTTTGGAGGGCTGGCCATTGCAAGCAGGAGATATTATGGTCAAGGATGTTCCCGCTGTGGGGCCGGAAGCTACAATGCCGGAAGTGGCTCAGGCTATGTTGGCCGGGAAAACTTCCCATGTTTTGATTACCGATAAAGACGGCAGGCTGCTTGGGCTGATGTCCGGTTACGATTTGCGCCGGGCAGTGGCTGAAGGCAGGCTGGACAGCACGGCGGGGGAATTGATGACACCGCGGGATAAACTGTATACTGCAGAACCTGAGACTCCTCTGGCTGCCGTGGCTGAAACGCTGACGCGGCTGAAACTCACACAGATGCCCGTGGTACAGGAAGAGAAACCGGTCGGTTATCTCAATTTGGACACAATTTTAAACTACACGTCAGGTGAATTGTCAAAATTCAGGCAGGCTTCCCTGATACTGGAAACCATGCGAGAAGGGCTGCTGGTGGTGGACAGGGAATTCCGCATCCAGGAAGTAAATCCTGCTGCACTGCAGTTCTTCGACTTAATGGCCGAAGAAATTCTTGGCAGGGATTACAGGCTGTTTTTCGGCTATAACCAGCCCATCGGCGAGGTCTTGGAAAAGGGCGAAGCGCTGATCAATGTGGAGGTAGAAGACGAAAAGGGCCGGGTTTTTCTTACCAATACCGTTCCCGTTTCTTATGACAGCGCACTTATTGGCGTTATTCAGACTTTTACCGACATCAGCCAGAGGAAGGCAATTCAGAGGCAACTGCTAAAAACAACAGAGGAGCTGGACAAGGCCTTTGCCCTCACTCTGCCCAATTCCCGGGTGGAGTATAAATTAAAAAACACCCCGGAATACAGGGATATTTTCCTACCGGATGAAGGGTTGATAGAAATAACGGAAATTATCAATGACGGCGGGTATGTTCATGTTGTCAACGCCCTTAAAGTAACGGCCGACTTAAACGATAAGGGCATTATGGCGCTGCCGGGCATTGATAAAGATATCCTGGTACAAGCGTTGATTTTCCATGATGTGGGCAAATCACAGCCTTTACTGAAAATCGGCCAGATTGTAGACCCGGATAAAGTTTTTGAGGACAGCAAAAAGCATGCCGAACGCAGCGCGGAGATTGTCCGGCACAGCTACGGACGGCCCGACGATGTGGTTACCCTGATACGCTACCACCATCATAAGCAGGATGAACTGCCTGATGATTTCCCCCGCTATTTGCTTCCCATGTGGCGCCTTGTTAAAATAATTGACGGGCTTTCTGCCGCCATCACCCGCCGCCAGGCCAAGATCGGCGTGTCAGTCAACGGCACCCGTCTGATAATTGTGGAAAGCAACGCCCATCCTACATATAACCGGACAATGGAAATTGATTTGTATACGGGACGCAAGTTTGTGTATACTGAAGAACAGACGGAGAGTGTTTAACGGGAGGCATCGGGGAATTGAAGGCAATTAGCGGCAAAAATCTGGTTTTAATCGGTTTTATGGGAACAGGAAAGACGGAAACGGGGAAACTGCTGGCAGCTTCTCTCAATCGCCGTTTTATAGACACGGACAAGTTGATTGAAAAAGAAGAAAAGGCAAAAATCAGTGAAATTTTTGCTGCGCAGGGAGAGGAATATTTTCGCCGCCGGGAAAAGGAAGTTATTGCCCGTTTATGTCGTAAAAAAGGACTTGTGATTTCCACCGGCGGCGGCAGTCTGCTTGCCCGGGAAAACAGAAAGCTGCTTGCCGAAAACAGTTTTGTTATCTGGCTGGATGCCAGTTTCGATGAACTGCGGCAGCGGCTGACAGGCGACGTTGACAGGCCGCTGCTTAAGGAGCAGGATTTTTCCACCCTTTATGAGAAACGGCTGGAAGGATACCGGGAAACAGCCCATGTAAAGATTGATACCACTGACAAATCACCCTTAATGGTCAGTGAGGAGATAATGGAGCTTTTGCGCAGGGGATAATTCTCCTTTTTTTCAGACAGAAGGATTTTTTGCCGCCTGGGAGAAATATAAAGTGATAAAATACAGGCAGTCGCGGCTGCCGCGGAGGAATGTTTATGGAAAGATTGGAGGCGCTGCGGCAGCACCTGAAGAACGAAAACCTGCCGGCGATTCTGGTGACTAATCCGGTAAATGTCGCTTACCTAAGCGGTTTTACCGGTACAGCGGGCGTTCTGCTGATTACGGAAAAGCAAGCTTACCTGCTTACCGATTTTCGTTATCTCGAGCAGGCGGGTCAGCAGGCTGCAGGTTTTACAGTTGTCGATGCGGCAGGCGATATCTGGGAAAAGGCGGCAAAAACTTTGGGCGATGTCCCTGCCCTGGCTGTAGAGTCTGATCACCTTACAGTGGATACGTACGGAAAATTAGCACAGGCTTTTGGGAAAACACAACTGAAAGCAATTATCTCACCGCTCAGATGCCTCAGGCAGATTAAAAGTGCACAGGAAATCAGAGCCATTAAAGCTGCCGCAGCACTTGCCGACCAGGCTTTTGTACATATCCTGCCGCTAATAAAGCCCGGGGTCAGGGAAAGGGATTTGGCTTTGGAATTGGAATTTTTTATGCGCAGGCAGTCTGCCGAAGGCCTTGCCTTTCCGATCATAGTTGCTTCCGGCTACCGTTCCGCAATGCCCCACGGTACCGCTTCCGACAAGGTTATTGCAGAAGGGGAGGCGGTGGTTTTGGATTTCGGCTGTATTGTGGACGGCTACTGCTCCGACATGACGAGAACTGTTTTTGTCGGGAAGGTAACGGCCAGGCAGCGCACTGTCTATGAGGCAGTGCTAGCAGCGCAAAAAACCGCCCTTGCTTATTTGCAGCCCGGGATAAGCGGCCGGCAGGCCGATTCTTTGGCCCGTGATGTGCTAAAGGAATATGGACTGGCGGAATATTTCGGCCACGGGCTGGGACACGGTGTCGGAAGGGAAGTTCATGAAGAACCCCGCCTTTCACCCCTTTCGGATGACATGCTGCAGTCCGGTATGGTGGTCACTGTGGAACCGGGTGTTTACCTGCAGCAGGAATTCGGTGTCCGCATAGAAGACCTGGTAGTGATCACTGATGACGGGATTTGCAACCTGACTGCCGGTTCAAAAGAATTACTATGTCTGTAAAATGGAGGGGTCATAATGATTACAACAAGCGATTTTCATACCGGACTAACCATTGAACTGGACGGAGAAGTTTATATGATTGTAGAATTTCTGCATGTTAAACCGGGAAAAGGTGCGGCCTTTGTACGGACAAAGCTGAAAAATATCCGTACCGGGGCAACCACGGAAAGGACCTTTAGAGCAGGGGAAAAGGTGGAGCGGGCTATTTTAGACAGAAGAGAAATGCAGTACCTGTATAATTCCGGAGACGATTATTTTGTCATGGATAATGAGACGTTCGAACAGTTCTCCCTTACAAGGGAGCAGCTTGGTGATAATATCAAATATCTAAAGGAAAATATGAATATAACCGTGCTTTTCTATCAGGACAAGATTATCGGTGTGGAAATGCCCAACTTTGTAGAACTGGTGGTTGCCGAGACAGAGCCTGGAGTCAGGGGAGATACCGCTTCCGGCGGCTCAAAGCCGGCAAAAATGGAAACAGGCCTTATAGTCCAGGTGCCGTTCTTTATTAATACAGGGGATGTCCTGCGTATCGACACCCGGACGGGTGAATACATCGAAAGGGTTTAGCATTTAAATTACTTAAGGAGGGTTTTAACCCATGAACGATCTCAATTCCCGTGTAGCGTATCTTAAGGGACTGGCCGAAGGACTTGGCCTTGACGAAGAGAAAAGGGAAAGCAAACTTTTCAGGGCAATAATTGATGTGCTTGCTGAAATGGCTGAAGCAATCGGCCGGCTGAGGGACGATTATGATGATTTGACAGATTATGCAGAGGCAATTGACCAGGATTTAAATGATCTTGAGGATGATTTTTACGATGACGGGGAACCGGAAGAATACTACGATGACCGGGAAGACGACGAGATGTTTTCCGTAGAATGCCCCGAATGCCATGAAATTGTGTATATTGACGATGACATGCTGGAAGACGATGATGTGGTAGAAATACTTTGTCCCAACTGCGAACACGTGGTTTTTGTCAATGACAATGAAGACTTTGAGGATTTGGGCGAATACAAGGCGGAAGAAAAGGAAAACGGAGAGATCTAGGCGGACTTTAAGCCTCACTTGGGTGAGGCTTTTTTTTTTGCCTTTTGCCCTTTTTGATTACAGGCATAAAGTACGGCATGTCCCCATAAGTATGTAGTGGTGAATAAAATGGAAGAAAAGAAATGGCAGGCGCAGATTCTGCCCCTGCTGCCGGGGTACCTGCGTGAATGCCTGAGCGGGCTGCCTGAACAGGTGGCAGAAAAGCTGGAGGAAATCAGGCTGCGGGCGGGACAACCTTTAATTCTGCAGGCGGGAAGCGAGGAAAAGTTTGCGGGCCCGCGGGGGATCGCGGAAAGCCCCCGTGATGCCTACCGGGTTACCGTCAAGGATTTGCATGATATTTTACTTGTAATGACGGATTTTTCTCTCTATGCCCGGGATGAAGAGCTTAGACGGGGTTATCTTTCTCTTCCCGGAGGACACAGGGCCGGGTTTGCCGGGCGGGTAATCGGAGAGGGCGGGGAGGTCAGGCTTCTGCGGGAAATAAGCGGCATTGCCATCCGGATTGCCAGGGAAATAAAGGGAGCAGCAGAGCCGCTTCTGCCACATGTTTATTGTTTTCAGGAAAAAAGAGTCCGCCATACGCTTTTGGTTTCAGCTCCGCAAGCCGGGAAAACTACAATGGTGCGGGACCTGGCGCGTCTTTTGTCCGACGGAGACCCGGGGCGCGGGAGGCCGGGCTGCAAGGTGGGAATAGTGGATGAACGTTCGGAAATTGCCGGCTGCTACCGGGGGGAACCGCAGCTTGATGTGGGAATGCGCAGTGATGTTCTGGACGGCTGTCCCAAGGCTTTGGGGATGATGATGCTTGTCAGGTCCATGTCGCCGCAGGTGGTGGTGACGGATGAACTGGGGAGGGCGGAAGATGCCCGGGCGGTGGAAGAAGTGATTAATACGGGGGCAAGTGTACTGGCAACGGCCCACGGGCAAAATGTCCGGGAACTCATACGTCGTCCCAGTCTGGCATATCTATTGAGAAACAACTTCTTTGAACGGCTTATAGTGCTTTCAAGACGCCAGGGGCCCGGTACCGTGGAAAAAGTTTACGCCGGAGAATTTATGCAAAAAATGCTGTTTACGGAGGAAGAGCCGGATGCTGGTTAAGGGGTTGGGGGCATTTTTTATACTGCTTGCTTCAATGTTGTGGAGCAACTTGCAAATTGCCAGGCTGCGAGCGCGTGTCAGGCAGCTGCAAGAATTCAGGCTGGCATTACGGCTTTTGGCGGCGGAAGTCGGCTACACTGTGACACCGCTTCCACGGGCCTTCCGCCAAGTGGCTGACATGCTGGAAAGCAGGGAAGTTAAGGAGTTTTTTACAGCAGTCTGCCGCAATCTCCGGGATGCAGACAGCGCCGGAGCTGAGGCAGCCTGGATGAAAGCCGCCGCGGAACAAAGAAAAGATTTTGATTTGACGGAGAGGGACTGGGCAGTTCTGACCCGCACGGCAGCGGGACTGGGCGGTTTGGGCAGAGAAGACCAGCTCAAACAATTTACCGCCGTAGAGGAGCAATTGACATCCTTCTCCCGGGATGCGGAGGAAAGGTATGCCAGGGGTGAAAAAATGTGGCGGTACCTGGGAGTCCTATCGGGGACGGCTATGGTCATCCTGCTGCTCTAACCTTTCAGACTGCTGCAAAGGAGAGTTTAAATGAGCGGTTTTAACATTGATCTGATTTTCCGGATAGCCGGTATCGGAATATTTATCTCCGTACTGAATATTGTTTTGAAGCAGGCCGGTAAAGAGGAGCAGGCGCAAATGCTGACTCTGGGTGGCGTGGTTGTGGTTTTGTTAATGGTTATTCAGCTTATTAATGAACTGTTTTCCAATATTAAAACAATCTTTAATCTTTATTAACTACCGGGCAGGCAGGGAAAGGAAGAAGCCCAGTGGAGATTATCCAGATTGTGGCGTTTGCTTTGATTGCAGCATTCCTGGCAACCGTCCTTCGAGAATATAATCCTTTTTATGCTGCCCTGGTTGCCGTGGTGGCCGGCGTTATCATTTTTTTAAGGGTTACTTTCTATTTGTCGGCTGTTCTCGGGTATTTGACAGAAATAAGCGCGCAGGCGGATGTGTCTCCTGTTTATTTGGGCCTGCTTTTGAAAATAGTCGGCATTGCTTACCTGGTGGAATTTGCCGCGCAGATTTGCCGTGATACGGGCGAAGGTATTATTGCCCAGAAAGTGGAGTTTGCAGGCAAACTGCTGATTCTTGTGATGTCCATGCCCCTGCTCTCGGCTGTCCTGGAGACAATCCTGAAATTTGTGCCGTAGGTGAATTATGAAAAAATGCTTTGTACTCGTGATCGTGCTTTTACTTTTTTTAATCAGAGCAGAAAAGGCGGCTGCCGAAAACGAAAGCAATCTTGCCGCAGAACAACTGCAGCAGCTTGATTTAAGTGAAATGGAAACTTTTTGGGAAGAGTTGCAGCGGGAAGCGGGAGAATACATACCGGAGCTGTCCCTTGAAAAGATTTTACAATGGTTCAGGGGTGATGACCGGGGATTCTCCCCCGGGGAAGTATTAAGCGGCCTCTGGAGATTTCTCTGGCAGGAGATTTATCTTAATCTTAGCCTTTTAGGGAAACTCCTGCTGCTTGCAGTAGTGGCCGCTGTGCTGAAAAACCTGGAAAAAGCCTTTGCCAACGAGAATATTGCCGCAATGACGCAGTCTGTTGTTTATTTGGCTTTGATTGTAATTGCCATGCACAGTTTCAGCATTGCCGTGGAACTGGGAAGAAAGACGGTTGGTTCCATGGTAGATTTAATTTTGGCGGTACTTCCCCTGCTGCTTGCCCTTTTGGCTTCCCTCGGAAGCCTGGCGTCTGCGGCAATCTTCCGGCCGGTAATTGTTTTCTCCGTACATTTTTTTGCTTCCCTGGCGCGGGGCATTATTTTTCCCCTGATTTACCTGACTACGGTCTTATCCATAGTCAATTTCTTCTCTCCGCGGATTACAGTGAGCAATATGGCAAATTTGCTGAAAAACCTTGCCGTCTGGGGGATGGGGCTGTCCATGACCGTTTTTACCGGACTTTTATCCGTTTATGGCCTGGCTTCGTCGGTGGGAGACGCGGTAACGATCCGGACCGCCAAATTTGCCACAAACCTGCTGCCGGTAGTGGGAGGGGCGCTGTCAGATGCTGTGGAAACGGTGGCCGGGGCGACGCTGATACTGAAAAATACGGTTCATATTGCCGGTATTTTAATTTTATTTTTTCTTGTTGTTTTTCCCCTGCTTAAGATACTGGTACTGGTCTTGATTTATAAACTGGCGGCGGCTCTGATACAGCCGTTGGGAGAGACGGACTTATGCGACTCCCTGAATACCATGGGCAACTGCCTGTCCCTTGTTTTTGCCGCCGTTGCCGTTGTCGGGCTTGTATTTTACCTGGCCATTACCATTATTGCCGGTGCCGGAAATGCTTCCTTTATGTTAAGGTAGGTGCGCCATGCTTAATATTTTATCTGCTGTGATCCGCAATATAGCCGTGCTTATAATCCTTGTGACAATATTGGAAATGCTGCTTCCGCGCAAAGATCTGCAGCCTTTTGTCAATATGGCAGTTGGAATTATTTTAATTTTATTCCTCCTTGCGCCTTTGCGTCTTCTGGACCCGCTGCAGCCTAATCCGGCATTGCATCTTTTTTTTCCGGATGCGACGGACTCTTACTATGACGAAGAGTATACGGCTGCAATACTGGGCGAGATTGAACAAGTGAAACAGGAGCTGACCGTGTCCCGCTATAAGGATCTGCTGGCGGATAAGATTGCCGGCATCCTGCTTGCAGAAGGCTATGAGGTAACCGGTCTGACCCTGGAAGTTGAAGAAAACCTGAATAAGGATGAGGCGGGGATGCTGCGGGAAGTTAACGTTCTCGCCAAGAAGCTGCCCGAAACAGGGGAAAAAGCGGGACCGGTGGCCGAAGTTGAAATCAGAGTACAGGGTCCGCAGAAAAAAGCCCAAGAGAACAGGCGTGATCCCGTCCTGGAGCGCTGCCTGGCCAAAGAACTGGCTGTTTCCCGGGAGATTGTGGTAGTACGGCTGGAGGAGCAGTAAGGAGATGAGGAGGTGCGGCAGATGGCAGAAAGTTTTTGGCGGCGGCTGACA
Organism: Firmicutes bacterium UBA3936; assembly: GCA_002385745.1. Taxonomy (GTDB): domain Bacteria; phylum Bacillota; class Dethiobacteria; order Dethiobacterales; family Dethiobacteraceae; genus DTU027. The sequence goes on along the minus strand of DGEC01000001.1, from coordinate 1,220 downwards.
AAGAGCACTCTGAAAAACGGCGACAAACAGCAGAAGGCCAAGTACCCGGTCTGGGTCATACCCCTACTGCTGGCGGCAGGCATTTACTTTATGTACTTGAGTTCGGGCAGCAGGGAAGAAATGCCTAAGGTTGCACCAAGTCAAAGGCAGATTGCAGAAGCTGCGGGCAATCCCGGTGCCTATAGGGAACAGCTGGAGGAGGAGCTGCGCGCCTGCTTGCTGTCGGTAAAGGGCGTCAGGGATGTGAGAGTCTTTATCGCTTTGGAAAGCGGACCTGTTTACAGCTACCTGCAGGATACTGAATATACAAAACGCAGTACAGAGGAAGAGGACGGGAGCGGCGGGACCCGGATTATAGGGGAGGAAACAGAACGTTCACAAACTGTTATGGTGCAGGGAGGAGGCGGGCAGCAGGCTGTGGTCGAAAAGGCAACAATGCCGCAGGTTGCAGGTGTTATGGTGACAGTTAAAGGTGAAGGCGGCATAAGACTGCTGGAAGAAGTGGACAGCGCCGTCAGGACTGCCCTCAATCTGCCCGCCCATCGTGTCAAGGTACTGCCCATGGAATAACATTTTTAGGGGAGGATAGTATGGAAAATGAAGCTGTCAGGAAGATGACAACGATTTTGGTGCTGCTAATCGCCGTGGTCGGCATTTTTTACCTGAGAAACCTGCAAGCGAACCGGTTTGATTTCAGCAGTTTTCAAAACGACGGGAACGATGTGCCGCAAAATAGCGGGGATAAAGAAGAACCGTGGGAGGCGGTGACTTCCGACCCCGGAGAAGAAACAGGGGATAGTTATGAGGATTTTCTTGCAGGCTACAGGATGGAGCGGAACAGTGTCCGGGCAAGTGAAATGGAAATACTCCGGGAGATGGTTGCCGATCCCAATATCAGCGCGGAAGGGAAGAATGAAGCGGAAGCCAAGCTGTTTGACCTGGTGGATCTGATGGAAAAGGAATTAATGCTGGAAAATATGCTTAAAGCCCAGGGATACGGGGAGGCTGTCTTTTTTCTCCAGGACGGCAGCGTGAATATTGTGGTGCAAAAGGATAGGCTAAGTGAGCGGCAGTTTCTGCAGATAGCGGAAATTGTCAGCAATGCAGCAGGAGTTGCACTGGAATGTATTGCCGTTGTGGAGCTCGGCGACGGAGCTGCCGCGCCTTAAGAAGCTGGGGCCGGGAAAGGGAAAATTAGGTTAGTGTAAAATTACTTTAGG
>DGEC01000092.1:20551-24024 GCA_002385745.1 Firmicutes bacterium UBA3936 | reverse complement strand
CTTCGCTTTCTTAAAAGATTATCCTTCCAAAAACAAAAGTAATTTTACACTAACTCATAAAAAACAAAAACCGGTGCATTACTATAGTATCACCACTGTACGAAAAACCGGCATATTCCTGGGGGTGAAGAAGACGGAGCGTTCCAAACTGCTGGATAAGCTGAAAGAATTTTACACCCTGGAGACATTTCAGGTACAGTATTACAAGGCCCAGCTGTCGGAGACCAAAAATGAATATTACCGTACCGCCTTTGAGAGGATGGTGCAAATAGAAAGCGGGCATGCCGATTATTTTGCCGGCCGTTTAATTGCCGAAAATGAGGATGTCCCGGTAATTACAGGCTCTGTATTTAAAATGGCCGGGCGGATACTTGGGGAAGCGGTGGAGCTTGCCGGTCCCGCGAGTGCCTGCAAGCTGGGAGTGGCACTGGAAAACAAGGCTATTGACAAATACCGGGAATTTATTATTAAAAAATGGGGAGATGAAGAACTGCGCAGCACGCTTATGCAGTACTTGTTGGATGAGGAATTCCATATGCTCTGGATGAAAAAGCATGCCGAAACAATTGGCAGGTAAAAGACCGCCGGATAACGCCGGCGGCTTACTATTTTTCTTCACCTCAGGTATGCCGGCATAGATTTTGCTGCCGGACCGGAACCATTATGCAGCAGGAGTTTTAATGGCAGTAAGTAAATATAGTAATGTCTTCATTTTTTGCCCGTCATAGGACAAATTCCCCGGGCTTTCAAGAAAAGTCCTTTCGTGAATACCCAAATCCCGGGAAGTGTATAATGTACTACTGAAATACTTAAAGAGGTGTCATATTTGAGGATTATTTTGACTGGCGGGGGAACCGCAGGCCATGTAACACCCAATCTGGCATTGATACCGGCCTTAAAGGAGAATGGATTTGAAATTCATTATATCGGAACCGGCAGGGGCATTGAAAGGCAGTTGGCAACACAGGAGGGCATCAGCTTTCATGCCATTTCCGCAGGCAAGTTGAGGCGCTACTTTGATTTTAAAAACTTCACCGATTTATTTAGAATCGGTGCCGGTTTTCTCCAGTCCCTGTCGGTAATAAGGAAGGTCAGGCCGGCCGTAGTATTCAGCAAGGGCGGATTTGTGGCCTGTCCCGTTGTCTGGGCGGCCTGGGTATCCCGGGTGCCGGTGGTTGTTCACGAATCGGATATGACTCCCGGCCTGGCCAACCGTTTATGCATTCCCTTTGCCAGTGTCATTTGCTATTCATTTCCCGAAACCGGGAAGTATTTCAAAAACATAAGAAGCATTCATACCGGAATACCGGTAAGGCCCAAGCTTGCTTCAGGCGACAAAAGCAGCGGCAGGAAACTCTGCGGATTTGATGACAAAAAGCCTGTTTTGCTGGTAATAGGCGGCAGTCAGGGTTCGGCTGTTTTAAATGAAATTGTCAGGGAAACACTTAAAGACCTGCTGGTTTTTTTCCAGGTATGCCACATCTGCGGGCGGGGCAATACGGATACCGGTCTGCAGCATCTTAAAGGGTATGCGCAATTTGAGTATTTAAATGAAGAACTGCCCCACATATTTGCCATGTCTGATATTATAGTTTCCCGGGCAGGGGCGACAACTTTGTTTGAACTGCTGGAACTGAAAAAACCCAATCTGCTGATACCCTTGTCCAGCAAAGCAAGCCGCGGGGATCAGATTGAAAATGCTCTTTATTTTCAGGAGCAGGGTTTTTCAAAGGTGATTATGGAAGAAGAATTGGAGAGGGAAATCTTTCTGCAGGATCTCCTGCATTTGTATAACAACAGGGAACGGTATGTACAGAAAATGTCCGCCTGCAGTCTGAAAAGCAGCACGGAAAAGGTAGTGGAAGCTATCCTGCAGCAGGCGAGGAAATAAAAGGAACCGGGTTGCGTGCGGCAAAGTCATATTTGTTAAACAGCCCCTTTACTGTTATTATAGAGACAGTAAGGGGTTTGTTTGTTATGAAGAAACTGGTTGTTGGCATACTGGCACATGTAGATGCGGGCAAAACAACACTGGCGGAGAGCCTGCTTTATTTGAGCGGGAGGATCCGCAAGCCCGGCAGGGTTGACAAGAAAGACGCTTATCTTGACAATCATGAACTGGAAAGGGCAAGGGGAATTACAATTTTCTCCAAGCAGGCTGTCCTGACAGCCGGCGGCATGGAGATTTACCTGCTCGATACCCCGGGGCACGTGGATTTTTCGGCTGAAATGGAAAGAACTCTTGCGGTGCTTGATTATGCCCTTTTGGTCATCAACGGGGCCGACGGCGTGCAGGGGCATACAAAGACCATCTGGCAATTGCTTGCCGCTTACAGGCTGCCGGTTTTCTTGTTTATCAACAAAATGGATCAGGAAGGCAGCGACAAGGAAAAACTGCTGGCTGAATTAAAACAGCAGCTGGATGACTGCTGCATTGAATTCGGGCAAAGCGATTTGGCAAACTTCTTGGAACAAGTGGCCATGTGTGATGATGAATTGCTCGAATCTTACCTGAAAACAGGGCAGATTGCGGATTCAGAGATTAAAGGGGCAATACAAAAGAGAAAACTGTTTCCCTGTTATTTTGGTTCGGCCCTAAAGCTGGAAGGTGTAGAAAATTTTCTGCAGGGAATTGTCAAATATGCGGTGCCGCCTTCATACGGGGAAAAATTCGGGGCTAAAGTCTTTAAAATCAGCAGGGACGAACAAGGCGAGCGCCTTACCCATCTGAAGATAACAGGCGGGAAGCTTAAAGTCAGGGACCTTTTGACAAATGGCGTCTGGGAAGAAAAGGTCAACCAGATCCGCATTTATTCGGGACGGAAATTTCTAGTGAAAAGTGAGGTTGAAGCCGGTACCGTCTGTGCGGTAACCGGGCTTGCACAGGCAAAAACTGGGGAAGGGCTGGGGGAAGAGGAAAAAACACATGCACCTGTCCTGGAACCCGTTCTTTCTTATCAAATTATCCTCCCTGCGGGCTGTGATTCCAGAACGGTGATTCCCAAGTTGCTCCTGCTTGCAGAAGAGGTGCCGGAGCTGCAAGTTGCCTGGGATGAAGAACTCAATGAAATCCGGGTACAAGTTATGGGTGAGGTACAGACCGAGATTTTGCAAAGCCTGCTGAAGAGCCGCTTTGGCCTGGATGTATCCTTTGGTTTTGGCAAAATTGTTTACAAAGAAACAATTGCCAGTGCCGTAGAAGGTGTAGGGCATTTCGAAATGCCGGGGCATTATGCGGAGGTCCACCTGCTAATGGAGCCGGGCAGGCGGGGAAGCGGCCTGGTGTTTGCCGATGCCTGCAGTGAAGAGCTTCTGGCTAAAAACTGGAAAAAATGTGTCATGACCTACTTGCAGGAAAAAACCCACAGGGGGGTTCTCACCGGGGCAGCCATAACAGATATGAAAATAACTTTGGTTTCCGGCCGGGCTTACAAATATTCCAACAGCGGCGACTTCAGGGGGGCTGCTTACCG
>DGEC01000092.1:3462-20359 GCA_002385745.1 Firmicutes bacterium UBA3936 | reverse complement strand
AGGGATTGATGGAAGCCGGAACAGTATTGCTGGAACCGTATTATTCCTTTCAGCTGGAGCTGCCGCAGAACCTGGCGGGACGTGCCATGGCTGATATTGAAAGAATGCACGGCGGCTGCCGGATAGCCCGGATACAAAACGGAATGGCGGTGGTTACCGGGAGAGCTCCCGTTGCTCTTCTGAGAAGCTACTGGCAGGATGTGCAAAACTATACCGGAGGATCCGGGAAGCTCTTCTTTCAGGTGACGGAATACGGGCCCTGCCACAATACGGAAGAAGTATTGCAGGCGGCGGGATATGACGCGGCAAGAGACATCAAAAATCCCGCTGATTCCGTGTTTTGCAAAAACGGCGAAATTTATACGGTAAGCTGGGATGAAGTAAAGGATCACATGCATGTGGAGAGCTTTTTGCAGGAAAAGACGGACTCTGCACAGGAAAGGGCAAAGATAAGTATTCCGCATAGGGAACGGCAGTGGATTGAGCCTGAGGAGATCGACAGGATATTTACCAGAACTTATTTTGCAAACCGGAAGGAAAAGGCCGCCGGGCAGAAGAGGAAATATACTGTTGTAGAACAAAACATGCTTCCAAGGGAAAGCAAACAAAAAGAAAGCAAAGAGGAAGTGAGGGAGGAATACCTCCTTGTGGACGGCTACAATATAATATTTGCCTGGCCTGAACTAAAGGCTCTCGCGGAAGACAGCATGGATGCCGCCAGATTAAAACTGCTTGATACCCTGGTTAAATACCAGGCCGTGAAAAAATGCCGGATAATTGCCGTATTTGATGCCTACCGCGTTCCCGGCCACACGGAGGAGGTTATCGACTATGACGGCGTCCTTGTGGTGTTTACCAGGGAAGCGCAGACGGCGGACCAGTTCATTGAAAAGTTTTCCCGGGATAACCGGAAAAAGCTTAAGATAACTGTTGCCACGTCGGATTTCCTGCAGCAGATAATTATCAGAGGGGCAGGCTGTTCCGTGCTGTCCGCCAGGGAGCTGAAGGAGGAGATTGAAAGAACAAGCGGGGAGATTATGCGGGCGTACCGGGAAGGGCAGCCGCAAAACCGCCGCCTGGATATAGAAAGTACGTTATCGGCCGAAAATAAACGGCAGATAGAAGAATTGCTGAAGGAAGCGGAAGATATGTAAAAAAATTATTCCTGCCGGCAGGAATAATGGTAAAGGGGTAGAATATAAATATTGTATACTAATAGGATGACAATTATCCACTTTAGGAGCGAAGGCAGTATGAAGATTACCCGTCAAACCGAATATGCCATTCGCACACTGCTGGAATTGTCCAGGATACCTTTCGGCGAACTGCTCCAGACCAGAGTGATTGCAGAAAAACAAGGCATCCCGGAAGTCTTCTTAAAAAAGACCGTCCAGCTCCTGGCCCGGGCAGGATTGATTCACACGAAGCGCGGTGCCCATGGAGGGGTGGGGCTGGTTCGCCCCAGCAGCGAGATTGTTCTGGCAGATGTGATCAGCGCCGTTGAAGGCCCGCTGGCAATAAATGTTTGTCTGGAAGAGGGATCTGAGTGTCCTAACAAGGGTTCCTGCCAGGTTCACCGTATTTTGGGCAGGCTCCAGCAAATGATTCTTGAGGAGTTAAGCAGCAAAAGCTTAGCCGATATCATTGAAATGGAGAGGGCAAATAAGGCCAATAGCCCTTGAAATTGAGGAGAGCTATGCGACAAATAAAAAGAAAGAGAAAAAAGGAGGAAAAGCAAATGGCTATGTTTTGCAACCAGTGTGAGCAGACCGCCAAGGGAACCGGCTGCACGGTAACCGGAGTTTGCGGGAAAAAGCCGGATGTTTCTGCGCTGCAGGATTTGCTGGTGTATGTCGTCCGGGGGCTTGCCAATTATGCTGCGGAAGGGCGCAGGGTTGGCGTGGTTGATCAGGAGGTAAACAGATTTACTGTCGAGGCCCTGTTTGCCACGCTCACCAATGTGGATTTTGATCCTGCCCGCTTCCAGGAGCTGATCAACCGTGGTGTAGCCCTGAGAAACAAGTTTAGGGAAAAGGTGAAAGCAGCCGGCGGAAATGTAAATTTCAACGATCCTGCCGCCGACTTCAACCCGGCTGCCGACCTGAAAGGCCTGGTTGCCCAGGGTGAGGCTGTAGGCTTGCCGTCCGACCGGGATGCCGACCCCGATGTGCAGTCGTTGCAGATGATCACAGTGATTGGGATTAAAGGCATTGCCGCGTATGCCTACCATGCCTGCATTCTCGGGCAGGAGGACGATGCGGTTTACGCCTATATTCATGAGGCGATGGCGAGTTTGCTAAACCGGGACCTCGGCGTCAATGATTGGCTGGAACTGGCACTGCGCTGCGGCGAAATCAACCTGCGTGTCATGGAGCTTCTTGATGCCGCAAATACAGGTGCCTACGGGCACCCTGTGCCAACGGAAGTTCCCCTGGGGCATAAAAAGGGCAAGTGCATCCTGGTATCAGGCCACGACCTGAAAGATTTGGAAGAACTGCTGAAGCAGACAGAAGGCAAAGGCATATATATTTATACCCACGGTGAAATGCTGCCTGCCCACGGCTATCCCGGACTCAAGAAATACAGCCATTTCTACGGTCATTTCGGCACGGCCTGGCAGAATCAAAAGAAAGAATTTCCGCAGTTCCCGGGTCCGATCCTGATGACCACAAACTGCATCCAGGAACCGCAAGAGAGCTATTTCGACAACATTTTTACCACTAGTGTGGTCGGCTGGCCCGGAGTAAAACATGTGGAGTCTTATGATTTCAGCCCGGTGATTGAAAAGACGCTGGAGATGCCCGGCTTTGATTCCGACGAAGACAAGGGCAGTGTGATGGTCGGTTTCGCCCGCAATGCGGTGCTTGGTGTGGCCGACAAGGTTATTGAAGGCGTAAAAAGCGGTGCAATCAGGCATTTCTTCCTGGTGGGCGGCTGCGACGGCGCCAAGTCGGGGCGGAGCTACTACACCGAGTTTGTGGAGAAAACACCCGGGGATACAATTGTACTGACGCTGGCCTGCGGCAAATTCCGTTTCTTTGACAAGAAACTTGGTGACATCGGCGGCATCCCGCGCTTGCTGGATGTCGGGCAGTGCAACGATGCCTATTCGGCCATCCAGATTGCTGTTGCACTTGCTTCGGCTTTTAACTGCGATGTAAATGACTTGCCGCTTTCCTTGGTGCTTTCCTGGTACGAGCAAAAGGCGGTGGCAATACTTTTAACACTGCTTTACCTGGGGATCAAAGGGATTCGCCTTGGCCCGAGCCTGCCGGCATTCGTTACACCGAATGTGCTGAATGTGCTGGTGGAAAAGTTTGATATCAAGCCAATCACTACTCCGGAAGAGGATCTGGCGGATCTTTTGGCCTAATTAAGCGGCGGAGCGGGGAGGGAATCCCCGCTCTTTTACTCACACCTAACCTTTGGCTTTTAGAGGGGCGGCAAATGCTGCAAAGCCAAAATTGCGGCCAATAGTACTAAGAGCTGCTAACTGGAATTGTTTGGCTGGCATATCCGTGGTATTGCATTATTATACAAAGCAGTGGGAAAAGATGAAGGGAGCAACCGCTGTGGCTTAAGGTTATGACGGTGCAATGGGTGCAGAAATTTATTGACATGCCCCGGTCTATATGGTAGATTAGCGTTTAACCGGAGCGGGGTGAACCGCATAAAGGAGGAGAAGGAGGTAACCATGAAGATTTTAGTTTGCACGGACGGTTCCGAACACAGTATGAAAGCAGTAAAGAAGGCAAAAGAAATTGCCGAGATTCACCGGGCCGAAGTTGCCATCATCCATGTATATCCCATTGATCTCAGCATTTCTTCAGGCAGCATTCATTATACTCCCCATATCGAATATTACGAAGCAGTACGCAAGGTGAAAAACGAGGCAGGCAATAAAATACTGCAGGAAGCAGCGGAGGTTTTTGCCGGCAGCGATATTAAGGTAAATACTATTCTGGAGGAAGGGCATCCCGCCCGCACAATAATTGAAAAGGCAACTGCCGGCGGTTACGACCTGATAGTATTGGGAAGCAGGGGGATTGGCGGCATAAAGAAGTTTATTCTCGGCAGTGTCAGCAATGCCGTAACCCAGGAAGCGAAAACCAATGTGCTGTTGGTAAAATAAAGCTAAACAGGGCCTGTATCCTGTGATACAGGCTTTGCTAATTAATACCCCGCGGTTCTGCTGGTTTACGCAGCGGGTGAGGGGGAAGTCTTTTAAGCAGAGAGACCCCGCAGAAGGCGGAAGAGGTAATAACAAAGGGGGCACTTATGAAGTTTTTGACGAATATATCCAACGAAAGCAGCCACCTGGCATGGTTTAATTATCAACCTGACCGGGTTAAAGCATTTTTACAGAGAAACCGGCTTGACGGCTTTGAACTGATTTTTCACGGGCACTACTCCGTTGATGTATTTCCCAAAGAGTCGATTACCGGAATTCATCTCAGTTTTTGGCCGATGTGGCTGGATTTCTGGCAGGAAGACCGTGACGAATTAATGCGTCAGTTTGACTGCCTCGATGACATCGAAAGCTTCTATGGCGGGTTAAGGAAAGAGGTGCTGATTTCCCGTTATCAAAAGGAACTTGAGAAGGCAAAGGAATTAAAGGCAAGTTATGTTGTTTTTCATGTCAGCCATGTACAGATGGAGCATATTTTCATGCGGGATTATACATATAATGACAGGGAGGTAACGGAAGCTGCAGCGGAACTGGTGAACGAGGCTTTCGGGACCGATGATGCGGGCATTTTGCTGCTTTTTGAAAATCTCTGGTGGCCCGGGCTGACATTTAAAGATCCCGGGATTGCCGCCGATTTTTTTAACATGGTTAAATACCCCCGCAAAGGGTTTATGTTTGATGTCGGACACTTAATGGCCACCAATCATAAACTGCGGCAGGAGGAAGAAGCTGTAGATTACATTCTTGAAACCATCGAAAGACTGGGCAGTCTGGGGAGGGAAATCAAGGGTATACATCTGAACAAATCATTCTGCGGTGAATACTTAAAGCTTGATCATCGCTCAAGGAAAGAAAAACTATTAGGCATAGAAGGCATCTGGAACCGCTATATGGAGGCCTGTGCACACATTGGACAGATTGACCAGCACCTGCCCTTTGAGCATCCCTGTATTCAGAAAGTTATCGAGGAAATAAAGCCTGAGTTTGTCGTCTATGAATTTTTAACCCGCAGTCTGGAAGAGCTGGAAAAATTGATAACGGTTCAAAATAAAGCCCTGGACAGGAGATAGCCCCTGATAGCAGGCGGGCGGATACGCAGCCGGGAAGAAGTCCGGGAGGATTTTTCAGTAGTTGGCAAAAATACAAAAAGCCTGGAGCAGATTGAAATGCTCCAGGCTTTTTGCTGTTAAACAGTTATCTTTAACTGCCTGATTATCTTTTCAGTTATTGTTGTTTTCCGCCCGGGCAAACCAGTCGCCTGATAAAGAGCTGACAACAGTGCCCGCAAGTTTTGCCTCAATATATCTATTGCCCGGCAGAACCCTTACCGCCCATTTGTCTTTGACGGGGTGTTTTATTATTTTCTGCTCTTCTTTGTTGTGGGCATTGACATCCAGTACTTCATTTTTTATGTGTGTTACAAAGTATCTCTCCATTTAATCACCTTTTAAGATATATAAACCAGGGCAAATGGTTGTGTATGGGTTACACCTTTGCCGTTGCGCAGTTCAGCCCTGATGAATTTGGCACCATTGAGATTTAAATTTTTCAGGTTTATTGAGGCGCCTCTTGCCACTTCGCCTTTGTCCGTTACCCAGACTATGGAGTCGGCATTGCTTGCAGTTATTGTTATTACGGTCTTGTCTTCCGAAACCTCAATTCTGTTAATCAGTGGAACCGGTGGCTCAGGGGCTCCGCTACCTCCGGACTCGTAGCAAAAGTAGAATGCCCCTTTCAGCATGGCTTCCCGCAGCGCCTCCTCCGTCAGCTCTTCCATAAGCATAAACTGGTAGTTTCTGAATCGGTGTTCTTGATAGTGCATATCGTCGCCGCTGTATCCGAAAATCACTATTTCAGGCATAACCAGGGCATTGACCCTGTCCCAGGTATTTCTGTCATTTCCGTACCGGTCCCCCTGGTTATATACTTCCATGCCGATCAGCGGGGCTTGATGATATTTTTTATACAGTTCCTTGTACCAGCTGTCAGAGCGGGAGAATCGTCCGGGATGGTAGATCATTGCCAGTCCGTTTTTGCCCTGTATCTGCTGCAGGGCATATTCTTCCTGGCCTGCGGCGGCACCGCCGTAATCGCTGAAAAAGCTGCCTATGTGATCCGTGGACGAGATTTCGTTGCCCCTGACTGCCAGTATGCCACCCGGACCTAAATTTGAATAAAAAGCGCTTGTTTCCATTCCGCTGTTGCTGTTGATATGGGCCGGTTTTTCATCAATCCACTTTGACCACGGCCAGGTGGTATCGGCTCCTCCAAAAGAGTCATGATCGGTTATGACCAGTATCCGGTAGCCGGCATTGCTGTAAGAATTGATTACTTCACTGGGAGACATCCTGCCGTCACTTTCTGTGGTATGGGTATGAAAGTTCGCCTTGTACTGCTTCACTGTATCCCAGTTTACACTTTCATAGGGATTATAGTAAATGCAAGCTTCTCCGGAACTCCCAAACCATTTTTGCTGCAGTTCATTTTCCACGGCTTGCCTTTCTGAATCGGAGAGGGCAGAGTTGTAAATTCTTATTTCAGCTATGCTGCCTTCCCAGTACCATTCCTCAATGTTGGAACTCAAAGGCCCGCCGTTTCGCCCGATTGTTGTGGCCCCCCAGTTTATGCTTGCAGCAAGCTTCTCGTTTTCGTTTTCAATCTTTACTCCGTTGACGAAGGCCTGGTGCGAACTGCCGTCCACCCTGTATGTTGCCACATAGGGCTTGAGGCTGTCGGTAAACTCGATTCTGTTGTCCCTCGTGGAAACGGTGGCTGTGAAGGTGTTTTGGTTCCTGCTGATATGGAAGCAGATGGCGCCGTCTTCATCATAATTGCCCATCATTGTTTGGGAAGCCGACATGTTCTCATTTTTCAGAACCAAAAAGACAGTTGCAGTCTCTAATTCCAAAGTTCCGCCCGTTCCTGCCCAGGGCTGGTTCAGGTAGTCGTCAACTCCGTCAAACTTTACGGCCGGTTTCCCATTCAGCCCGCCGACAAGATAAGTTGGCCGGCTGCCCGGATTATCCTGGGAAGCATGGTTTCCCGCTCCCGATAAGTCCTCCCAGCTTTCCACGGGGCTTTTGTCCTCCAGCCCCTGCAAGGCGGAGGCGTCAAGATGGAGTACCAGACCCGGAATCTGAACGGATCCGCCAAATACGGTAACGGAAAGCTCTTTTCCAGCCGGCTGTAATAATCTTCGGCTCTGACACGGAAGCGGTAAGTGCCTTCTGCCAGGTCGGCGCCTTGAATTATTATACTGTTGCCTTCTATTTTAAAGCGGCCGTTGTCGCTATCGCCGTCACCGCTGACCAGCGAATAGCTGATGCTGCCGTAGCCGTCTGCTGCCGACAGGCTGCCAATGCTTGCTCCGGCTGCTGTGCCGGGCGAGCCTGCTCTCAAATATGGGGAGACGGCAAAGCTGATATCCGAAAGCGGCCGGGGCTCCATAGACTGCAGCCATTTATTGTAAAGGTAGTTTTCCAGTTCTTTTTGGTCATCATCCTTAAGCATCCCGGCGAAAATCATTATTTCGGCGATCTGCCCCTTCCAGGCCATGGCATCGCCTGCGCCGCTGCGGCCAATTGCAGTTTTACCCCAGTCGATTTCCTCACCGGTTTCATGAGTATCGCTTAATATGCCGTTTACAAATGTCCTCATTTCCCCGGGAATTATAAGCGAAGGTTAATACATAGGGGCCGGCTGCGGAGCTAAAGGTGCAGCTGTGATTATAATCGGAAATACGGGCGACCAGGGAATCGTTTTGGGAGCTTATGCTGATACTTACGGCGTTGTCTGTATTGTAATTGCCCATTACAACCTGTGTTCCGCCATCCATATCATGGTTTTCCAATACCAGAAACATGGTCAGGGAATCAGCGGCAAAAGAACCATCGGTCCACTCAAGCTCCAGATATTTATCACCGTCAAACAATACTACCGGCCTGTTGTTTAGATCCTCTGTTGTTTTTTCGGGCCGGCTGGCCTCATTGTCTTGTTTTACCTTATTCTCTTTGCCGCTTTTATCTTTCCATACACCGTTGTTTTGGTCGTAGCCGGCGGCATCAAGCCAAAGAGTCAGGCTCTCAGGCACTGCCAGTTCTTTTACATTAACTGTGGCAGATACATTATCCTGCGTTCCTGTCCAGTTGTCCGGCAGTGTCAGTAACCCGGCAGCTTTGTATTCGCCTGCTGTACTGCCGTCAAAGTTCTCGGTTGTCCACTTGATAGAGGCTATTCCCGTTTCTCCTAAAGTTCCGGATACTTCAAACAGTCTTTGCCAGAGCGGCAATTGCTTCTTCCCAAGAAGTGCCGCAATCTACTTCTACATCAAAATCCATTTTTTTTGTCTTCGCATATTCAACCACCTGTATTGTCACGTTTGGGTCTGTCGGACCCGGTGGGCCTATTGGCCTTGTAGGCCATACATATTTCATTTTTGCCTCTTTGCCGTAAACAATCAGGATGTCCGGGTCTGTCTCAAAGTCATAGTGATCGGTGTTAACATAAGCAGCTGTAATTCTACCTTTGCCGGTTACGCGGGCGGTAGCATTCAGGGTAAGAGCATTGATTATGCAGTTTGCGCTTGTCTTTATATTGGTTTTGCCTGCCTGTGCCGTAACCTCCATGTTTTTTACAGAGGAATTTCCCGTAATTGTTACGTTTGCGCTGCTCTCAATTATTATGCTGTCAAAGTGCCCTTCCAGTTCAATATCTACAGCCGGTTCCTCTCCATTCAGCTTGCCGCCCCTTTCAGTTGTGACAAGTCCTATTTTTGTCTTGCCTCCGGCAACAATCCTTGTTTTCCCGCTGCCTGAACAGACAAGCACATCCTCGAGCGACGAATTGTCAAGCGCTATTAGCCGGTTGCCGCCGCCGTATATTACCGTTCTGCCTTTGACAACAACACCGTCCGCTTTAAAATCACCGTCTCCTATCCCGGCGGCAAGAAACAGATCGCCTTCGATTACCAGGTTGCGCAGTGTCACACCGGCAGTGTTTACCGTTGCATTTCCCGGAATGGTGTGGCTGCCGCCAGCAGGTCCGTAGGTTCCCGGCGCATTATACAGGCTGCCCAATGCTTTATCGAGCAGTGTTACTGTTTCCGCTCTTCTGATAGTTCTTCGGGGCCTAAAGGTTCCGTCCGGATATCCGTTGAAATAGCCGCTTGCAACGACAGCGTTTACATATTCCCGGCTCCAGCCGGCTATATCGGAAGCATCGGCAAAACTGCCAACCCATTCTTGCTTTTCGAGGGTGTCAAGCTTTAGCAGTCTGAACAGAATGGCTGCCGCTTCCTGCCGGCTTATTTCCGCTGCAGGCCGCATGGTGCCGTCGTCATAGCCGCCGATGTATCCCGCAGCCAGGGCTCTGGCTATTTCAGTGCTGAACCAATCCTTTGGTGAGATATCGGAAAAGGTGATCTCAGCCTTCTATTTAAAGCCAAAGGCCCTGTTTATGATTGTCACAAACTCTGCACGGGTGACACCTTTTTCAGGTTTGAAGGTGTTATCGTCATAACCCAAAACAAGACCTTTGTCGCTCCATGCAAGGATTTGATTTTCAGCCCAGTGATTTTGAATGTCAGTAAACCGCTTTTGCAAAGCAGTGTTGTTTCCCGCATTTGCGGCAATGGCTGCAGCTCCGCTGCTAAAGAATAAAAGAAGCGTCATGATAAGGGCTGCTATTTGTTTTAAATATTTTCCTGTTTTTAAGCCGGACAATCTCACTCATCCCCTTCTCGTTTAGTGTGCAATAAACAAAATGGCCAACTATACATAGAGTTGGCCGGTTGCACCACCCGCTCCCCGTATTCCGGTGCCCAGAACATAAATACGGTTCATTGTCTTCCAACTTGTAGAATAATTATAACAACTGGTGTAATATTAAGCTATTAGCAGATTTTGACCCATTTCTACTTGTTAACCCTAGATATCCCTCAATTATGCTTAATATTACAAAATACTGCCGGGAATTTGGGAGAATCATGCTGCTATTTGCTGGTAAAAAATTAAAAAACGACAGCGTCGTTTTTATGCAAAGGCTAACCGTTTTTGCACCTGATGCATATTTTATTAACAGATTACTTAATGTTGGTGATGGGGACAAATGACAATGGATTTATCTCTTGCCCTGGAGCTGGCTGCAGAACGCTATCCTGAGGCCGCAGCCATTATCTCCCCTGCTTTGCGGCTGAATTACCGGGAATGGAACCGCCGGGTGCATGCCGTGGCCTGGCAACTGTCCCTTTTGGGGGTCAAACCCGGTGATTATGTCGCCATTTGTACAAGCGGGGGCGAGGCGCCGCTGACAATGTATTTTGCCGTTATGCGGCTTGGCGCAGTGGCAGTGATGTTGAATGCCCGCTGGAAACACCGGGATATAGGCTGTGCCCTGCGCGAAACGCAGGCTAAAATAATTCTCTTTGATGAGGAGACAAAAGAGGAGGTATGGCTGGCGGCCGTTGCTGCGGAAAGACAGCCCTATCTGGTGCAGGCCTGTGCTTCGAAAGGAGCAAAAGAAAAAGTTTTCAACTACTTTGAATGGGCGGAAGCTTATTCCCGTCCTTTCCCGGGCTGTGCCTCCCCTGTGTCCGAGGCGGGAACAATTCTTTATACTTCAGGCACAACGGGGCGGCCGAAAGGGGTATGCCGCAGCGCTGCGAGCGATTTTGCCGGCGCCCTGGGCATTATTATGGAACACGGCTGGGAGCGTTTTGAGCGCATCCTGATGGTTATGCCTGTCTACCATACCATGGGCTTACATACTCTTATCAGCATGGTTTTGCTTAACGGGGCAATGGTAATCCCGGAAAAAGGCGGTGCCGGCGAGTATTTACACTTTATAGAAAAGGAAAAGGTTACGGCACTTTATTTAATACCCACTGTTTATCATGATTTGGTACGGCAGGGAAAGCACGGCAAAGCAAATACTGTAAGGAAACTGGCTTATGCCGGCGCACCCATGTCCGCATCTTTGGCGGCACAGTGTACCGGCCTTTTTTCCCCGGAGATATTTGCCAACCATTACGGCTGTACGGAAATGCTTTGCATAACCGTTAACCGGAATGTGCCGGAGAACCCGTTGTCTGCCGGCAGGCCGGGCCTTTTCAGCAGTCTGCGGGTTGTTCCCGCAGCCCGGGGAAGGCGTGTTCTTCCTCACGAATTGCTGCTGCCGGGCGAAGTGGGCGAAATAATTGTGTCGACCTCCTCTCCGCAGGCCTTTGACGGTTATTTCAGGCAGCCTGAACTGACCCGCGCCGTTGTGCGAAAAGGCTGGTATTTCACAGGCGACCTGGGGTATGTTGATGAATCCGGTGATTTATATCTTTTAGGGCGTGTTGACGACATGATCATTAGCGGAGGTGAAAACATTTATCCGGCGGAAGTGGAAGCTGTCCTGACGGAGCATCCGGAGGTCAGGGAGGCTGCGGTGGTCGGTGAACCGGACGCGCGCTGGGGGGAGAGGGTGGCGGCTTTCATAGTGCCGGAATCGGCAGGCCTGACCGGCAAAGAGCTGGAACAGTTCTGCCTGCAAAGCCCCCGGCTTGCCAGGTTTAAACGACCCCGGAGGTATATTTTTGTGGAAGAAATCCCCAAAACGGCAGGCGGGAAAATCCTGCGCAGTGTTTTGCGGGCTGCCCTCCTGGATAACAAAATTTGAAAGGAATGAGAGTAACTTGTGGACTGATCGTCTCAGTCATTTTGAACTGCCGCCGCAATGGTCCACCATGCGGGAAGCCGCCCGGATTGAACAGGAAACAGGCCGGCAGATTATTCACATGGAAAAGGGTGATTATGTATCGCCGGAGTTTATGCCGCCGGCGGAGTCTTTTGCTGCCATAGCCCGTTCTTTGCGGCAAGGTTATGTCCGCTACTCGCCGGGTCCCGGTTTATGGGAGCTGCGGGAAGCTCTGGCGGAGGAAATGTCCCTGCGCGGCCGACCGACAATCCCGGAGGAAATCATTGTCACCCCGGGAGCAAAATTTGGCATCATGGCAACCCTGCTGCTTTTCCTCGACGATGGGGATGAAGTCATTATGCCAGACCCGGGCTACCCGCCCGATGAGTTTTGGGCGCGCTACCTGAGAGCAAGAATAAAACATATTGCCTTTAGGGATCCGCGCCGGATCGATACGGAACAGCTGGCGAAAATGATCACGCCGCGGACTAAACTTTTGGTTCTTAATTCGCCGCAGCGGCCAAACGGACAGTTGATTGAAAATATAGAGGAAATAGCGGAAGTCATGCTGCGCTTTCCCCATGTGACCATTGCCTCGGATGAAATTTTTTCCAAAATGGTCTACAAGCCCTTTGTCCACCGTTCCCTTTCCTATCTGCCGGAGTTGCGGGAGCGGACGGTGGTTATTGATACATTTTCCAAATCGTACGTCATGACCGGGCTGCGTATCGGCTGGGTAACGGCGCCGCTGAAACTGGCGGAAAAATATAATATTTTGCTGCAAAACAGCTGTACGAACGTTTCCACCATCATTCAGGAGGCGGCACTGGCCGCACTGCAGGCACCGGCTTCTTACCATGAAAACTGGCTTGCCCTGCTGACACGCAAACGGGATTTGGCCTATAAGCTGCTGGCTGAATGCAAACGGCTACAGACGGACATTCCCCAGGGTTCCTTTTATCTTTTCAGCAAACTCCCGGAAGGAGTTGATGACCGGGAAGCGGTAAGGCGCCTGCTCCACCGGGGTGTGGCAGTGGTGCCCGGTTCCGCGTTTGGCCCGGCCGGAGCCGGGCATATACGCCTGACTTTTACCCTGGAAGATGATATTTTGGCAGAAGGCATCCGGCGTTTGACGGCAGAACTTGCAAGCCTGCAAGGCTAAAAGCCGGGTGGAGGAGAATGCTCTGGTTAGTTAATAAGTTTAGGGACAGTGCTTTCGGACTGCCGCTCTGTAATGGCCGCTTTACCGTCAGTCTGCTGCGGCCACGGGATCTCTGGCAAGTTGCCTGGCTGGAAAGGCAGAATTTCCCCGAGCCGCTGTCTTTTTGGAAGCTGCTCTGCCTGTGGCTGCAGCCCGCTACAACCTACCTGGCTCTCAAGGAGGGCGGGCGGCTTGCCGCCTACATTGGCTTTCAAGCCTACGGCCCCATGGCGCATACCATCAGCATGTGTGTTGCTCCCGCTTACCGGCGCCGGGGTCTGGGAAAGTTTATTCAGCAGGCTGCCGATCAGGTTGCCGTGCGGCGGGGCTTGCGGTGGTTCTGCGGTGAAGTAAGGGTTTCCAATGCTGCCCAGCTGAAAATGCTTTCCGAACTGGGCTGGCAAAAGGTCGGTGTAGTGCCCCGCTTTTTTGCCAACGGGGAGGATGCTGTTTTTGTCCTTGGCTGGCTGGAGGGTCGAAGGTGATTAAGGGGAGAAACTACCTTCGGCCTCTCTGGGCTGAAGTAAATCTTGACTATCTGGCGGATAATGTAGGCCGGGTGCGCCGCTTTATCGGACCGGATGTGAAGCTGCTGGCCGTTGTCAAAGGAGATGCCTACGGAACGGGCATTGCAGGCATAATAGAGACGCTTCTTGCGGCAGGTGTGGATATGCTGGGGGCGGGCATACCGGATGAAGCGCTGCTGCTGCGGCGGCTTGGTGTCCGCCTGCCAATACTTGTTTTCGGCTATACTCCCTTTGAGTATGCCGGGATTCTGATAGAAAACGATATTGCGCAAAATGTTTACTGTTATAAACAGGCCGCAGCATTGTCTGCTGCGGCCGCCGCCCTGGGCAAAACAGCCCGGCTTCACCTGGAGATAGATACAGGCATGGGCAGGCTTGGCTTCCCGCCTTCTGACAACGGTTTTTCAACCATTAAAAGTATTGCAGCCCTGCCGAATTTGCATATTGAAGGAATCTATACTCACTTTCCGTACAGCAATGAGAAGGAAGGGGAGGGAGCGGACTTTACCAGGCGGCAGTTTAATGAATTCATGCTGTTTGCGGAACGCCTGGCCGCAGCCGGTGTTTCCATCCCCATAAAACATGCCTGCAACAGTCTTGGAATTGTCCATTACCCGGAAATGCACCTGGATATGGTACGGGCAGGTATTATACTCTACGGTTCCTATCCCGGTTTCCAGCAGGTGCTGCCGCAAAAACCCGTTCTTTCCCTGAAAACAAGGATTGGTTCCATAAAGCATGTCGAGGCAGGCGGCAACATCGGCTACGGGCATACCTATACCGCTTCCCGGAAGACGGTTGTGGCAACCCTGCCGGTGGGATATGCGGACGGCTACAGCAGGATGCTGACCAACAGGGGCAGTGTCCTGATCCATGGAAGACGGGCGCCGCTAATCGGCACCATATGTATGGACCAGTGCATGGCGGATATTACGGATATTGAAGAGGAGTGCCGGATCGGCGACGAAGTTGTCCTCATCGGCAGCCAGGGGGATGAAGAAATAACAGTGGAAGAGCTTTCACTTTTGGGCTTTGGCTTTATTAACTACGAGTGTCTTGTCGGTATCAGCAAAAGAGTGCCGCGGGTCTACACCGTCGGAAAAGTCAGTGCTTTCCCTGGGAAATAACAGTGGGATACGGTGAGTAGCTGTCTACGGAGAGTATTTCCGTTTTTACGGTAATGCCGTTTTCCAAGAATTTGCGGCGGGTTTCCACTACATAGCCGGGCTCCCCTTCAACCAGCCGCTCTTCACCCGGAGGAAGAGAAGGGTCTGTGCGGATGCGGGTCGGCGGCATAATAACTTGCAATATTTCCGTTTCAACGGTAATTTCATAAGCGCCGGGGAGGCCGAAAACGGCAAATGTCAGGTCATTTGCCGTTGTTTCCGCGGTAATTAAAACGGTCCCGCCCGTTGTGTTTCTTATTTTCAAATCTTTGTCCGGATAGGCGATAGTTGCGTCCCTGCCCGGCGCAACATAGGGAATAATCATGCCGTGGGGATGGCGTTCAACTATTTCCAGGCCCGCCAGCAGGGCCGCATTGTAGAGTGTGGTGGAAACCTGGCACAGGCCGCCGCCGTAGCCGGGTACCAATTCGGCACCCATGATAACGGGTGCTTTTTTGTACCCTTTTTCCGGTGTAGTGTCACCGACTATGGCATTTACGGAGAAATCCTCCCCGTTTTCAATAAAACAATTATTCAGTATACTGGCTGCCAGCCTGATATTATGGGAGCGTTCAAGCTGTGAGGCGTTAAAGCTGGTCGTAAAAATTCCGCGCAGGGACCGGATCTGTTTTTCTTCAAGGATTTTTACCGTAAGTTCAGGCTCTATGGGGGAAGTGGGAAGTGCCACAACGGGTGTTTTGCTGCCGGCGCCCAGATGCTGCAGAATTATTTCCCGCACTGCCGTTTCCTGCAGGCTGTAGCCTGCTTTTTCCGGGATGATTACGGCTTTGCCCTGCTCTATTGTTATGACTGCATCCCGGGGAGGCTCTGCAAGCCTGCTGCAAAGCTCACTTAGACAGGCCTGCATTTTATCTTCATCAAGCAGGTATACCGGCTGCAGCTGTTCTTTGCGCAAGAGCAGTTGCAGGCGTTCAAAGTAAGAAAAAGGCAGGCTCCTGTTCCGTCCACAGCGGTAAGCCCGGCCAAGTATTGCAGCTATGTCCAGATTTACTCCCAGCCGGTCCAGGCGTACGGGGACAAGCCTGCCGTCCGGCAGCAAGAGTTCCAGTGTATATTCCTGCAAAATATTTTCAGCTTCCTGCCATGATTTAGATCCCAGGTGAATATGGTTTAAAAAGACTCCCGGGTAAATTCGCTCTCTGAAATACAGCCAGTCGGAAAACAGCAGGGAAAAAACAAAGGCAAAGAGACAGAGGATTATTTTTTTCCTGAATGACCGACGCAGCATGACGTCACCTCGCCTGGTATTGCTTATACCATTTTATTGCGCGAGGCCCGTAAATATCCGTTAACCGCTGCGAGAGGGGGATGTTTAATGCGGCAAAGAAGCGGCTATATTTATATTTACCTGGCTGCCCTCATCTGGGGTTCCTTGGGTGTTTTTGCCCGTCTGAGCGGTATGCCGCCCGTTGAACTGTCTTTTTACAGGCTGCTTATGGCAGGTGTTGTCCTTTCCGTTGTTTTGCCCAGGGAAAAGCGGCTTGCCACAGGCAGCCTGCGTTCCTATTTACAGAACCTGGGGGCCGGGATTCTTTTTGCCGTCGACTGCCTGCTTTTTTTTCATGCCCTGGAGCTTACCACATTATCCAATACAGTGTTTCCCTATAATCTCCAGCCCGTATTTATGATTATGCTTTCCCGCTGTTTACCGGGAAAAGAGCCCCGGCCCGGGGATGTACGCTTTGTCTGTTTTGCCGTTCTTGGACTTTTACTTTTGTTTATTCCCTCACTGATTTCGCTCTCAACCGGCGATCTACTGGGTCTGCTTTTTTCCCTGGCAGGCTCTTTCTGCCTGGCTCTTGTGGCGCTCATTGCTCAAAGGCTTAAGGTAAGCGCGCTTGTTTTTGTCTATTATGAAATTGTAGTTGCGGCTTTGTGCCTGCTGCCGTTTATGAACAGTCCCGCAGTTTTCCCCCTGCCAAGCTATTTGTGGGCGGGAGTGATTGGCTTGCTGCATACCGCAGTGGCTTATATTCTTTATTATAAAGGCCTGCGTACAGTAAAACTGCAGCATGCGGCGGCCATTGTCTTTTTGTCGCCTGTTGCGGCCACCGTTTTTGGTTACCTGTTTTTTCAGGAGCGCATATCTCTTTTTACCCTGGCAGGCGGCGCCGTT
>DGEC01000092.1:0-3288 GCA_002385745.1 Firmicutes bacterium UBA3936 | reverse complement strand
CGGCGCCGTTTATTTTTTGTGCGGCGCCAGCTTTTCAGAATTAACTGCAGCACAAGCGAGAGCAGGGGAATGACAACGGCAAGGGCAATGGCTCCTCGAAGCCCGAACTGTTCCGCGGCTGTGCCAAGAGGGGCACGGGCGGCAAAAAAATCGGACAGCCATCCTACAGCCTGACCGGTGGCCGCCGTACCTAAATCTCCCCCGCCTGCCAGCAGGGCAAAGAGAATTGCGCCGGTGTCGGGCAGATTGCCCGCCGCCACAAGAATTGTACCTGTCCAGAGCAGGCAGGAGCAAAAGCCTATCAGCCCGAAGGCTGCCAGAACCAGCCAGGCGGAAGGAGCGGCGGCAACAACTAGATAGCATAAGACACAGGCCAGGGAGCCCAGTATCATAAGATTGTTAAGGTTGAAACTGTCTCCTTTTTTGGCGTACATGTATCTGCCCAGACCCAGCATCGCCGCAAACAGGCACATCCCGCCCACATCTCCAACTGTCTTTGCAATGCCGAGTCCCTTTTCCAGGTAAGTTGAACCCCACTGGACAATAAGCAGTTCTGTCGCAGCCCCGAAAAAAATGGCAAAGAAACTGAGAATAAAAATGCGGTTTTTCAGCAGCTCTCCCAGTTTCAGGCGTTTGCTTTCGGGAGTAATGGCGGGCAGGGGGGACTTTATAAAAATAAAGGCATTGACCAGGGGCAGAAGTGCCCACAAAAAAATAACAAGCTGCCATAAATTTGTGCCCAGAATCCGGAGCAGCACTGTGGTAAACAGCGCCGCCGCAAAAATGCCTCCCGCAAAGGAAGTATGCATAATCATAAAGTTTGCTTCGCTGTTTTCTGCAGGTATGGTTTTTGTTATCGGGGATAGAATCACTTCCAGCAGCCCTGTGGCTACCGAAAAAATTATGGTGGCAATAACAAGCAGCAAAAAGATATTGCCGGGCATAAGCCACGGAGCGCAAGCAAAAAGAGCCAGCCCAAAAGCGATGGCAAACTGCGA
Source organism: Firmicutes bacterium UBA3936 (assembly GCA_002385745.1). Classification (GTDB taxonomy): domain Bacteria; phylum Bacillota; class Dethiobacteria; order Dethiobacterales; family Dethiobacteraceae; genus DTU027. Next base: position 2,290 of record DGEC01000092.1, on the reverse strand, counting down.
ACCTATGCAAAACGGGCGATAGCCGTATTTGTTGACCGGCTGCCCGAAAAAAAGATCGGCGGCAAACTGGGCGGCAAAATTTACGAAAACCAGGAAACCTATCTGGGTATACGTAATGCCGTATAAACTGCTCAGCGGTATAAAAAAATAAGGAGACAGATTCATAGTGGCACTCTGGATAAACCCGGCAAAATTGCAGGCTTTGAGCGTCCGCCTGTAGTCTGGCATGCGGTTGTTCATTTTTAACCTCCATTGTTACCTTGTCGCTTTTTCTGATAACCCATATTCCTGATCAGGAAAGCAAACTCCTGTTTAAAAAGTCAGGGAAAAACTTTCTTTTTTTTATAATTGCCAATATAATTATAATAGTTGGACAAGTATACCGGGTAAATCCTCTTTAGTTTAAGTGTCTGTAAGCAAATATAAAAACAGGAGGTAACATGTATGCTAACCAAAAGACAAAATTTACTGGAAACCATTAAGGGCGGAAACCCTGACAGATTTGTCAACCAGTATGAATTCCTCGGCTTCATCTTCGGCGATCCCATTCAGATGAGAGGCCCCAGGCTTATGCCCGGCGGAGAAGACATTGTTGACGCCTGGGGGGTAACGCTAAGATGGCCAAGCCATGTACCCGGTCCTTTTCCCGTGCATGATGAAGACCGCAAGGTCGTCAAGGACATTAGAAAATGGGAGCAGGCCGTCAAAGCGCCTTCCCTTGACGTTCCGGAAGAAGAATGGGCCGGTTTTGCCGAACGGGCTGCCGCCATTGATCGCAGCGAGCAGTTTGCCGCGATCATGGGCGCTCCGGGCATCTTTGAACAGCTGCATTACCTGATGGGTATGGACGATACGCTGATCAACTTTTATGAAGAGCCGGAAGCCATGCACGAGTTGATTGACTATATAACCGAGTACAAAATAGAGTATGCCAGGCTGCTCATCAAGTACGCCAAGCCCGATGCCCTTTTCCATCACGACGACTGGGGAAGCCATATTAACTCCTTCCTTTCTCCGGCCATGTTTGAGGAGTTTATTGTTCCGGCGTATAAAAAACTATACGGCTTCTACAGGGAGAACGGTGTTGAACTCATCGTGCACCACAGCGATTCCTACGCAGCCAACCTGGTTCCTTTCATGATTGAAATGGGTATTGACATCTGGCAGGGGGTTGTTTCCACCAACAATATTCCTGAACTGATTGAAAAATACGGCGGCAAGATTTCATTTATGGGCGGCATCGACAACGGAAAGGTTGATGTGCCCGACTGGACGCCGGAACTGATCAGGGAGCATGTGGAAAAAGTTTGCAGGGAGTGCGGCAAGCTGTATTTTATTCCCAACACTACCATGGGAGGACCTGAAAGCACTTTCCCCGGAGTGTATGAAACTGTCAGCAAGGAGATTGACAGGATGAGCAAAATAATGTTTAGATAAAAAACACCCGCAGGATTGAATTGCCTGCGGGTATTTTTATACAGGAAACCGTCGCTAGGGATTTACCAGTACTCTCGCGACATTGCTGTCGCTTAGCCCGCCCGGATCCGTTACAGTCAGGTAAAATTTGAGAATTACCGGCTCATTTGTTTTTGGCGCCGTAAAAGTCGGGGTGGCAGTTGAAGCACCGGACAATTTCACTTTTGGCCCGGAAACCTGGGTCCACTTGAATTTGATCGGATCACCGTCGGTATCGTCGGAAGCCGAACCGTCAAGTGTAACTTTTTGCCCGCTTCTCACGGTCTGGGGCGGCCCTGTGCTTGCCCACGGAGTATGGTTTGGGCTTGCTTCTTTAGGCTCAAAGTAGACAAGCAGCACACTTTTTGCTTTACCGCCCTTGTATTTGGGATTCCAGGGAGCTGAACCGGGGGCAAGATCCTTTACTTTAAAGGTTAGAACATTGGGGCCGGGAAAATATTTTGCCATATCCTCTTCCACGGTATATGAATATACATTGCCGAAGATATAGCCCGGGAATTCTGTGGTTTTGCTTATTTCCAACTGGTCGCCGTCGGCGTCAAAGGCCTCAATGGTCAGCGTCAGGGTCTCGCCGGCCTTGACTCTGTAGATATTTTTATTATTCCCGGGACCGGAGCCGGTGGGTGTGATTTTAATTTCCGGCTTGCTGTTGGGAAGGACGGTTATTTTGGCCTTTTTGCTTGCTGTTCGGCCAAGCCTGTCTTTAACCGTAAAGGTTACCGTGTGTGTGCCCACATCATCTTCACCGGGCGTTACAGTGTAAATGCCGGCCGTATTCCAGGCGTTGTTCATTACCTGTCTCTTATACACATCT
>DGEC01000053.1 GCA_002385745.1 Firmicutes bacterium UBA3936 | reverse complement strand
AGGTCCCTCTTCGCTTTCTTAAAAGATTATCCTTCCAAAAACCTAAAGTAATTTTACACTAACATTCAGCTGTAAAGAAAGCACGCAACTTCTCTTCCGGAATAAAACCTTTGCAAAGACGGCTGTTTGCTGTAGCAATCATTTCTTCTTCCTGGGCAGCGACCGGCAAACACACAGCCTGGGAGCCCTGCCTTGCTTTCTTGACGGATTTGAGGTGCTTCAAGCGGCTTGTCCAGGCGGGGCAATGAATTTAACAGCAAGCGCGTGTAAGGATGCAGGGGAGAGTACATGACATCGTAAACAGAGCCCTTTTCCACAATTACTCCGCCGCACATGACCATAACCCTGTCTGCAAGCTGTGCCACAACGCCCAAATCGTGAGATATAAAGCAAAGAGCCGCTTTTTCCCGTTCTGTATAACTGCGCAGCAGCTGCAGTATTTGGGCCTGTAATGTCACATCCAGAGCCGTAGTTGGTTCGTCCGCCACAAGCAATGAAGGCCGGCAAGCCATGGCAGCTGCCAGCATGACCCTCTGCTGCATGCCCCCGCTTAACTGGTGAGGATACTGGTGAAACCGCACTGTTGCCGGATGGATGCCCAACTTTTTGAACAAGTCGAGTACTTTCTTTCCGGCCTCTTTTTTCGTTAGCCGAAAGTTAACTTGCAGTGCTTCCGCCACCTGCCCGCCAACTGTGAGAAGCGGGTTCAGGCAGGCATAAGCGTCCTGGAATACCATGCCGATTTTATTTCCCCGCAGGCCTTCCCAGTCCCGGCTGTTTGCAAATCTCAGTATTTTGCCGGCAAAGTGCATTACTCCGTCGGCTATAGCCTCGGCCGGCAGCAGTCCGTTTAGTGCCAAAGCCGTCATGCTCTTTCCACTGCCGGATTCACCGACAATACCTACTATTTCAGCAGGCCTGATTTCAAATGAGATCCCCCTGACCGCGCGGAAAATTTTGTTTTTTTGCCGGAATGAAACACTTAACCCGCTGACATTAAGCATTTCATCCCCTCCGCACTGACGGAGATAGTCCCCATTTTTTCCTCAGACCTTCACCTGTCAACTGAAAACCGAAAACAGTCAAAAATAAAAACAAACCGGGGAAAAAGGCATACCACCAGGCATGACGCAGGTAAAGCTGAGCCTCCCGCAGCATGTTTCCCCATGTCGGGACAGGCGGCTGGACACCTACCCCAAAGTAACCAAGCCCTGCTTCCATCATAATGGCAGCCGGAACACACAATGTAGCCGCCACCAGTACAGGGGCAACTGCGTTCGGCAGCAGATGATACCTGATTATTCTGAACCTGCCTGCTCCAAGCATCCTGGCTGAACTAACAAATTCAGCTTCTTTCAGCTGCAGCACTTCTCCCCGTACCAGGCGTGCGATACCGGGCCAGCCGGTACCGCCGATAACCAAAACAACCATCCATGGCTCAGGCTCAAACAGGGCAATCAGGGAAAGAACCAAAAGCATAGTTGGGAAAACCAGGACAATGTCAGTAAGCCTCATGACCGTTTCGTCTACTATTCCGCCGTAGCTGCCGGCAATAAGACCTGCACAAAGTCCAATGCCAACGGAGAGCAGCATGGACAGGCAGCCGACCGCCATGGAAAAACGACCGCCATACAAGACGCGGCTGAAAAGGTCTCTTCCCAATCTGTCCGTGCCAAATAAATGTTCTTTGCAGGGAGGGCAAAGCCAGTTTTCCGGATTTGTCCTGAAAGGGGCATGGGTACTTAAAAAAGGTGCGAAAAGGGCGGCTGCTCCAAGTAAGATTATTATTACAAGTCCTGTCCACAACTCTAAAGTGCCCCGCTCAAACAATAACATCTTTTCTCCCTCTTATCTTTTTACCCTCAAACGCGGGTCAATCAGCAAGTAAAGCAAATCAGCCAGCAGATTGGCCAAGGCAACCAGGCAGGCAGTGTACAGGTTGACCGTCATAACAACTGGGTAATCCCGTGCTAAAAGCGAAGAGACAATAAAACGCCCAATTCCCGGCCAGGCAAAAACATATTCGGCAGTCATGGCCCCGGTAAAGAGCATCGGCAGTGAAAGGGCGGCTATTGTCACAACAGGAATGGCGGCATTAGGCAGAACATGCCTGAAAAGAAGCTGTCTGTCATTTAGCCCCCTTGATTTTGCGGCACGCACAAAATCCTGTTTCAATACAGCCAGCACCGCTCCCCGCACATATCTTACGTAATAGGAAAAGTTGGCAAACACCATAACTGAAAGCGGCAGGAACATGTGCCTTGCTATATCTGCAGGACTGCCGTCTCCCGGCGTCCTCATTCCGGCTGCGGGGAAAAGCTGATTCTTGTAAGAAAAAACGATTACCAAAAGAATGCCGAGCCAAAAACCGGGCAAGGAGTTTCCGGCTATTGACATGATATTGACAACGCGGTCGCAGGCAGAGTCCTGGTATCTGGCGGCGTAAGTTCCGATAATAACGGCAAGCAACAGGCTGATAACAAAGGCCGTAACAGTCAAAAGCAGGGTAGAGGGCAGCCGCTCGGCCATTAATTCAGTTACCGGCCGATTGTAGAGCAGGGATACTCCGAAGTCTCCCCTGAACAACCTGCTGAGCCATGAGATATACCGGCCAAATAGAGGACGGTCCAGCTGCCGCAATTGCAGCCATCTCTCCACAGCCGTCGGGTCAAGGCGCATTTCCGGGTTGGACTGCAGGGGATGCCCCGGCGCAACATGCAACATTAGAAAGGTAACAACCGATACGCCGAAAAGAACAAAAGATGTTTGCAAAAACCTGCGCAGGATATACACTGTCGCCTTACCCTCCATCGTCCAGATCCCACTCGTGCACATTATAAAAAACGGAAGACGGGTGAGGCAAAAAATTCAAAAGGTCGGAACTGGCGGCATGGACAGCCTTTCTGGCATAGAGCCAGATAACCGGGATTTCGTTCACTATCATTTGCTGAACCCGGCGATATATTTCAGCCCTTGCCGCTTTATCGCTGATGCTGTTTGCTTTAGCCAACAATTCGTCCACTTCTCCGTTTTTATAGCCATAAATATTGCCCCGGCTTTCGGAATGCCAGTGGTAGCTTAAATCAGGGTCCGCCTCGGCCCCTCTGCCCAGTATGGCCAGATCATAATCTCCATCCCTCAGGGCCGCCAAAAATGCCTCCCAGTCCAGAAAATGAAGATTTATTGCAATACCTGCTTTTGCCGCCTTTTCCTGCAGTAAAACAGCCACATTTTCCCTGACCGGGTTTCCGGCGTTTATAATCATATCAAATTCCAGGCTGCTGTACCCTGCCGAAACCAGCCGTCTACGGGCGTCTGCTTCGTCTTCTCTTTCCGTTTCCAACAGATAGTCATAAGCAAAATGAATGGGTAAAAGCGGCCCGTACAGCGGGTCGGCATAACCCAAAAGTATGTTTTCCACCACTTCCTCCCTGTCCAAAATCATGGATAAAGCTTGCCTTACCTGCAAATCCCTAAGCGGCGTTTTCTCTTGATTTGTGTTAATGGCAATATAATCATAGACAAGTCGCGGGTTAGTATAAATCTTAATTTCCGGATTCTTTTGCAGTTCCGCAATATCTTCCACCTTCACCGCCGTGGGTATAAGATCCAGCTTTCCTGCCAAAAGTTCAATCAACTGTACCTCTGCATTGGGAATAATGCGGTAGTAGATGTTATCTATGTTAGGTTTTCCCAGGAAATAAGCAGGATTTGCTTTGGCATGCACATACTCAGCCCGCTTCCACTCGGCAAGCACATAAGGGCCTGAGCTCACAGGAAGCTCCCGGGAGTACATATGGGTTTCCATTTGGCCGACTTCAACATGTGCAAGCACATGGGCAGGCAGCGGGGCAAAGCTTAACATGGATAAAAACGGTGCATAGCTTTCCTTGAGAGTCACCTGAAGTGTTTTTTTATCAATTGCCCTGATGCCGGAAATGTTCCTGTCGGCAAATTTTGAGGAATGCAGTTTTTTGTATTCTTCCGCCCCTTCTATATAGCTAAGAGGCAGGTATAACAGTCCGGTATAATCGGGATGGCAGACAACCCGCATGGTAAAGGCAATGTCTTCGGACGTAATCGGTCTCCCGTCCGACCATACTGCATCCTCATGTAGCGTAAAAATATAGGTCAGATTATCCTGCTGCCAGTTGGCAAACAGACGCGGTTCGGGATCCAAAGTTGAAGGATTTGTCACTATAAGACTGGCATGCAGCAGTGTGGAGACTTCTTCTGAGGCGGCATCACGCAAAAAAACAGGATTCATGGTCAGCGGATCGGTCAGAGCCGCTACGTGCAAAGCATTTCTTACTTCTCCGCCTGTCCGGTCTTGAAATGTTCCGTGAACAGACAAAAAAAGCAGAAAAGCAAGTGTTGCAACTATCAGCGGCAAGTACCTGCGCATAGATATCACCTTCTTCAGATCAACCGGAAAGTGTTCTGCATTATTCAGGACTAATATATGTAGTACCGCCGGTAAAAAGAACAAAAGGCAGTTGTCACTGCCTTTTGCGGGAAAAATATACCGCCGCAACCGTTATTTATCCTGCGGCGTTTTTTTTAAAATATTACAGCCTTTTAATTTTACTTCTGGCACTGCGGGCAGAAGTGGCTGCTTCTGCCTGCTATTTTCTTCCGCACCAGCATGCTGCCGCAGGCAAGGCACGGCTTGCCTGTCCTGCCATAGACTTGCAAATGATTTTGAAAAAGACCGTAATTACCCAGGGCATCCCGGTAATCACTCCTTGTAGTTCCTCTTTTTTCAATTGCTTTTTTCAGTACTTCTTTTATTGCCCGGCAAAGTTTTGCACACTCTTCTGCGCTGATTGAGTCGCTGTTCCGGTCCGGTCTTATTCCGGCAAGGAACAGTGCCTCATCGCAGTATATATTGCCCAGTCCTGCAACAATACTTTGGTTAAGCAGCATCCCTTTAATCTGCCCGCGTCTTTTTTTTGCCGTTCTATAAAGATAATTTGTATTAAACTCCTCCGTGAGCGGCTCCGGTCCCAGAGCGGACAAACCTTTGACGATGTCCAGCCTTTTTTCAGGCAGCCAGTAAATGGTGCCAAATTTGCGGATATCGTGAAAAATAAGGCAGGCATGGTTGTCAAAGGTAAAGATGACATGGCTGTGCTTGTCTAAAGCAGGCATATCTCTAAATAACAACAGCCTGCCCGTCATGCGCAAATGTATAACCATGACGGTGGAATCGTGCAAATAAAATAAAAGATACTTTCCCCTTCTGTCTATAAAATCCACCTGGCGCCCGGGCAAGCCTTTTTTAATAGCATAGGCTGACGGTTCCTTTATGGATCCGTTATAATTGATTTTTACATCCGTAAAAGTTCGTCCGGGCAAAACCTGTTCCAAATCCCGGCGAATCGTTTCTACTTCCGGCAATTCAGGCATTTTTTCACACCCAATGTCAAACTCTTTCCATTTTCGCCCAGTTGGGGCCGGCTTTGACATCAACAGTCAGTGGAACCTTAAGCTTCATGGCTCCTTCCATTTCTTTGCGGACCATTGCCGCCAGTTCGGGAAGTATTTCCTTTTCAACATCAAATATCAAATCGTCATGAACCTGCAGGATCATTTTCGCCCTGTCGCCATATGCCTGAAGTTTTTCTTCTATACGCAGCATGGCAAGTTTTATAATATCCGCTGCCGAACCCTGAATAGGCGTATTGATTGCCGTACGCTCGGCAAAAGCACGCCGGTTAAAATTGCGTGAATTTATATCCGGCAAATAACGGCGCCTGTTTAAGATAGTGGTTACAAAGCCTTGTTCCCTGGCCCTGGCAATAATTTCCTCCATGTAATTTTTAACTCCGGGCAGCCGTTTAAAATACAGGTCTATATAAGAACGGGCTTCCTTTCGTGTTATTCCCAGCTGCCGGGAAAGACCGTAGTCGCTTATTCCGTAAATGATTCCGAAATTAACGGCTTTGGCGCGATTGCGCAGTTCGCTGCCTACCATTTCCGGCGGCACTCCAAATATTTCAGCGGCTGTGCGTGAGTGGATATCTTCATTATTAAGAAAAGAATCTATTAAAACCTTGTCAGCTGAAAAATGGGCCATAATTCGCAGTTCAATCTGTGAATAATCGGCAGAAAGCAGGAGACGGTTTTTGCCGGAAGGGACAAATGCCCGGCGTATCCGCCTGCCCTCTTCAAGGCGGACAGGAATATTCTGCAGATTCGGTTCAGCACTGCTTAGTCTGCCGGTAGCGGTTACAGTCTGATGAAAAGTGGTATGAATGCGGCCTGTCCTGGGATTAATAAGTTTCTCCAGTCCTTCCAGGTAAGTGCCGAGCAGTTTAATTAATGTTCGATACTGGAGAATATCCGAGACAATCTCATGCGAGGGTGCCAGTTCTTCCAGTACTTTTGCATCTGTTGAATAGCCCGTTTTTGTTTTGCGGATGACCGGCAAACCCAGTTTTTCAAAAAGTATATAAGAAAGCTGCTTAGGCGAGTTCAGATTAAATTTTTCACCGGCAAGCCTGTAGATTTTCTCCTCCAGGACATTTATCCTGCCCGCAAATTCCGTGTGCAGGTCCTGCAGCGCCGGCCTGTCTACACAAACCCCCGTATATTCCATTCTTGAAAGTACTTTTACAAGGGGTAATTCAATCTCCCGGTATAACTCCAGCAAACCTAATTCCTGCATTTTTTGCTGCAATACCGGGTAGAGGGCGTATAAAGCCCGTGCCGCAGCACAATAGTAGTCGCGCTCAAGATCCGGTTTCTGTTCATTTTTACCCGGTTTTTCCGGCAGTTGACGGTTTAGATACAGTTGTGACAGTTTTGATAGGGGGTAGCCGCTTTCCAGCGGGTCCAGAAGATAGGCGGCAAGGGCTACGTCAAAATAGCTGCTTCCGAACTCTTCGCCGGTCAGCCAGAGGCAGAGATTCAGCCATTTTTTTGTATCGTGGAATACAGTCAACTCGCGGCGGTCAAAAAGGCTGCGGACAACTTTACCCTGATCGTTTTCACGCTTGAAGTCCACGTAATAAGTTTTGTCACTTGCGACCAGGACAAGTCCCCCGAGCTTCCTTTGCCCTTCATCCACGGGCAGCGGCAGGACAGCCAGCAGCGCGTCCTTCAGGGAAGCTGCATATTCCGGAAGCTCCGCCGCTGCAATAAGACAATAATCTTCACGGCCGGCAGCAGATTCTGCCCTGCCCCTCCGGGGGATTTTTTCCTTCAGGCTTGCAAATTCCAGTTTGTCAAAGAGGTCAATTAAGGCAAGGCTGTCCGGTTCCCGGAGCAGAAAGTCCGCGGAATTAAACTCCAAGGGAGCAGTGGTGCAGATTGTGGCCAGTTGTCTGCTGAGATAGGCCTGCTCACGGTATTCCTCCAGATTAGCACGCAATTTACCTGTGAGCTCGTCCAAGTGCTCATAAATACCGTCCATCGAGCCGTAAGTACCAAGCAGCTTCAGGGCGGTTTTTTCCCCAATTCCGGGAACGCCGGGTATATTGTCGGAGGGATCGCCTTTTAGCCCCTTGTAATCAATATACTGCCGCGCAGTAAGCCCGTACTTATCCCGCAGTTTTTCTTCATTGTAGCGTTCGACACTGCTTATACCCCGTTTTGTATAGATGACCTCGGCCGGTATGTCCACAAGTTGGAAAATATCTGCATCTCCGGTGACAATAACGGGTGAAAGTCCGCTTTCCCTTGATTTCAGCGCCAGTGTGCCGATCACGTCATCAGCCTCATAGCCTTCAGCCTCAACAACCGGGATACGCAGCGCCGTCAGCAGTTCCCGCACATAACTGTGCTGCTCTGACAGTTCCCGGGGTGTTTTTTCTCTTCTGGCTTTATACTCGCCGTATATTTCATGGCGAAAGGTCTTTTTGCTTTTGTCAAAGGCAACTGCCATGTAATCAGGCTGCTCTTCTTCCAAAATTTTAAGCAACATTGTAGTAAAACCGTATACCGCGTTTGTATATAAGCCCTGCTTAGTCTGCAAAAGCGGCAGGGCAAAAAAAGCGCGGTAAAGCAGGCTGCTCCCGTCAATGATCATAAATCTCTCTTTTTTTCTCACCGCACCGCTTCCTTTTCTTTACTTTCTTTTTAACAGGCCTATTACTGTCAAGGCTAAAATAATTCCCGCCCCCGCCAGATTAATATAAAGGCGGTGATGCAGAAATCGTTCTGCAAGGGCCGGTATTTTTGAATCTTCTTTCACGCCTATTGTACCCGGGGCTTGTGGTTCCGCCATTATTTGATCATAAACCCGGGCTTCAGCCGGTTCATTTTTGCCTGCAGTAGCGGTATCGTAGGAACCGGCAGCAGCTTCGGCTTTTTCAGCTTCCATTGCGCTGCGCTGATTTGCGTCTTCTGAGAACAACATTTCTTCCTGTTTTATAATATCCGCTTTATAAAAAGGTTTATATTCCAGGGCCAGAATGTTGGCCGACAAAAGCAGGATGAAAACAGCAGCCGCAACTGCAAATTGGGCAAGTCCCGGCAGCAGCCTTCGCCTTTTCTCCTCTCGTTCCAGTTTCGAAATGACAGAATTACGGAGTCCAGGAGGCGGCTCCAGTTCGTCAGCCTGCTTTATCCATTGCAGAGCTTCTCTGATTTCATCAGTCTGCTGTCTGCAGCTTGCGCATATTTTCAGATGATCTTCAAAAGCGGTTTTTGCCTCTTCCGCCATAACTTCGTCAAGATATTCGCTTATTTGAGTTCTTACACGTTCGCAGGTCATTTTGCCACGCCTCCTTTATCCTTTAGATGTTCAGAGACGCTGTTTTGTTCCGTTTGCAGGTATAAATCCCGCAAAAGTGAACGCGCCCTGTTCAGGCGGGATTTTAGTGTTCCCAGATTGATCTCCAAAACTGAAGCTATTTCTTCATATGAAAGGGCCTGTAAATCTCTTAAAACTATTACCGTTCTGTAATTCCGGGGCAACTTGCTTAGCAACCCTTGAATTTCCCTTTGCAATTCGCCTCTTAATGCTGTCTCAAGGGGACCGGGCGCAGTATCCGCCGCTTCGAAATGAAGCTCTCCTTCCTCAGTTTCCAGGGGTTTGTCCAGGGACAGCACGGGAGGTTTTTTTCTCCTTTTGCGAAGTTCATCACGGCATGCATTGACAGCTATGCGATAAAGCCAGGTTGAGAATCCGGACTGTCCTCTAAAATCAGTCAAAGCCCGGTATGCCTTCAGAAATACTTCCTGTGCAAGGTCTGCGGCATCCTCCGCATTGTTTACCATGCGATAGCAAAGATTGTAGACTTTCTTTTCGTATTTCTGCATTAAAATATCATAAGCCCTGAGGTCGCCCTTCTTGCAGCGCTTGAGCAGCAGTTTTTCCTTTTCCGGCATCTTGTCACCTGCTTCCCTCGGCATTGTAATTCGGCGGCAATTCCGGCGGGTTGGTTGACAGAAGAAAACCCGGGTGCCGGGTTATTATAATTTAAAACAAATTTGACAAGATTACGCTAGGGACTTTTTTCCCCTGCTGTTTTCAGCATTTTTACAGCCGTCACCAGGTCATCACTGCCAAAGATTGCCGTACCGGCAACCAAAACAGTGGCACCGGCTTCCCGGACCTGCCGGGCCGTTTGATCATTAATGCCGCCGTCAACCTGTATTTCCAGCTTCCTGTCTTTTACCATACTTTTCAATTCACGGATTTTGGGGATGACGGCAGGGATAAATTTTTGCCCGCCAAAACCGGGATTCACACTCATCAGCAGAACCAGGTCCAGATCGTCAAGCAGATATTTTATTGCGGAAAGCGGAGTTGCCGGGTTAAGAGCCACGCCGGCTTTGATTCCCAGGCTGCGAATCATTTGTATGACTTTATGCAGATGAACACAAGCTTCCGCTGAAACGGTAAGCAAGTCCGCGCCGGCCTCGTAAAATTTCTCCAAATAATTCTCCGGGTTTTCAATCATAAGATGCACATCAAAAAAAAGGCCGCTTTTATTCCGTAAATCTCTTACAACCTGGGGCCCCATAGTTATATTAGGGACAAAGTGCCCGTCCATTACATCAAAATGAAGCCAGTCTGCTCCGGCTTCTTCAGCTCTTCTGACTTCATCTGCCAATTTTGAAAAATCAGCTGCCAGTAAAGAAGCCGCGATTTTAACCATTATTTCTTTCTCCTTTCCTGCTCTTTTATTGTTTTATAAAACGACAGGTAGTTTATATAGCGGGTAGGAGCAATAGTTTCCTGTCTGACCGCATCCTTTACCGCGCAGCCGGGTTCATCTACGTGCCGGCAGGAATTAAAGCGGCAATTTTGCAGGTAAGGAAGGAATTCGGGGAAACAGCGATCCAGTTCGCTACTTTCGATGTCAGTTAAAGCTATCCGGCTAAAGCCCGGAGTATCCGCCACATAGCCGCCGCATGCAAGCGGTATCAGGCTGACTTGCCTGGTGGTGTGGCGGCCTACTTTTCTTTTGGCCGAAATACTCCCCGTTTTTTGTTTTACATCTTTCTGAAGACAGTTTATCAGTGAAGATTTTCCCGTTCCCGACTGTCCGGCAAAAACAGAAATTTTATTGCACAATTGCCTGTATAAATAACTAATGCCGTGACCGGTCCTGGCACTGGCCTCAATAACGCTGTAGCCCGCCTTTTTGTATATATCAAGCTGCTGCAGGCTGTTTTCACCGGGCAAATCTATTTTATTAACACAAATGGCAGCAAGTAGCCGGCGGCTTTCGGCCAAAACAAGAAGCCTGTCCAAAAAATGCAGGGGAAGCGGTGGTTCCCGCAAAGAACATACTATTACCACCTGTTCAATGTTGGCAACAGGCGGCCGGACCAAAAGTGACCTGCGTGCCTGTATCCTTTCAATAACACCTTCATTTTCTCCTATGGCGGTAAAAACGGCGCTGTCACCGACGTAAATGTCCTGTTCCGCCAATTTTAGCCGTCCCCTGGGACGGCAGCGGAACAATTTGCCTTCAGGGGTTCTGACCTTGTAAAAACCTCCTGCCGCTCCGATTATAATTCCCTGCAGAGATATTCCTCCTCTTAAGAAAAATGTTGCAGACGGGAGCTGCTCCCCCAGATGACTTCCACGGTTCCGCTGCCCCAGCCGGTAACTGTGATGGGATTGCCGTCATTTATATACTCATTCTCTCTGCGTCCCTTTTCATCATTGATAATTACTTTTATGCTTGCTCCGGCAGGGATTTCTTCTGTTGAAATTATAATCTGCTTTTCTTCCGGTTCAGGTTTTTCAGGCTCCCCGGGTTCTTCCGGTTCCGGCTCTTCAGGTTCGTAACCTCCGTTCTCGTAGTTTCCCGGGCCCTCACTGACAACCAAATCTACAAAATCACCGGCCTGCACCATTTCTCCCGGAGGCGGATACTGTTCAATAATATATCCTTCCGGATATTCATAGCTTTCCCGGTAACTTATCTCTCCCGTTAAAATTCCGAAAAAATCAAGCCATGCCTGGGTATCCCGCAATGTCCGACCGACCAGCACAATCATTTCAACCGGTTCAGTGCCTTTGCTAACCCAGATGGTGACCTCCGACCCTTTAGCAATTTTGTGTCCTCCACCGGGGTCTTGGTCAATAACCGTATCAACCGGCTCCTGGCTGTATTCCTCGACAACTTTTATTTCAAAATTATTGTCCAGAATTAAGATGGCTTCACGGCGCGTTTTACCTATCACGCTTTCCACCACAACCAGTTCCGGGCCGGTGCTGACGACCAGGGAAACTTCCCTTCCCTCTTTTACGGTCCTGTTTGCCTTCGGATCCTGGCTTATTATTCTGCCGGCATCAACCGTGTCACTCGGAACTTGTTTTTCCAGCCGCGGTTTTAGTCCTTTTTCCGTAAGTATTTCATATGCTGCTTCCCAGGTTTCCCCCTCGACATTTGGCACTATAACTTCCGGCACATTCAGCGACTGCAGCAACTTAAGCGCACCGTAGGCAAGAAGCGCCAGCACTGCTATCGTTAAAATTATCGCCACTACTAAAGGTGCTCTGTTCTTCTTCCTTTTAACTGCTTTCTTGTTTTTTCTCTCATTTGCAGGGTTGATTACCGGAGGCCTTTCGATGGTCGAAAATTCCATTTCCTTGCCCTGCAGCCACCTGTCCAGCTCTTCCGCCATCTCCCGGGCTGAATTAAAGCGTTCTTCAGGATCCTTGGCCACGGCTCTGCGGATTATGGCGCTAATATAGACAGGAATTTCAGGATTTATGTCCCTTGGATTGGGGAAAGGTTCTTGCAGGTGTTTGACGGCAATGGAAACCGGGGATTCGCCGCTGTAGGGAACTTGTCCCGTCAGCATTTCAAAAAGAACAATCCCCAGGGAGTAAATATCCGATTTTATGCCTGTCTGTTCCCCGCGGGCCTGCTCCGGGGAAAAATAATGCACAGAACCCAGGATTGCTCCGTTGTAGGTAACGGTGGAGGCTGTGGCGGCCCTGGCTATGCCGAAATCAGTCACTTTGACGCGTTCGTCATCACCGATCAGGATGTTGTGCGGTTTTACATCCCGGTGAATAATACCGTGCTTGTGGGCGTGGTCCAGGGCGATTGCTATTTGCTCCGCATATTCAACGGCTGTATCAACCGGCAAAGGCCCTTCTTCCTCTATTATTGCTTTCAGGGAACGCCCCTTTACATATTCCATGATTATATAATGAATTCCGTTTTCTGCACCGACATCATAAATACTGACGATATTTGGATGGGAAAGACTGGCAGCTGACTGCGCCTCGCGGCGGAACCGGCGTAAAAAATCCTGATCACTTACAAATTCAGGCCGGAGAATTTTTATTGTCACATAGCGGTTAAGGAGGTTATCAATACCCTTGTAAACAAACGCCGTACCTCCGTCGCCTATTTTCTCCACAATCTCATAACGGTTCCCCAACACTTTCCCAATCATATTTTCACCTCTTTTCCCTGCCGGTATCTATTCCTTTTCGGCCACAATCACCGTAATATTGTCCATACCGCCTTTTTCATTTGCTTTTGCGACTAATAATCTTACAATTTCTTCCCTGTCATTATGCCGGGCGGCAATTGACAGTATTTCCGGTTCATCCACATAGCCATGGAGCCCGTCAGTACAAAGTATGAGCCTGTCCTTCGGCTGCAGCGCAAGCTGCTTGATGTCAAAACAGGCTTTTTTATCCGTGCCCAGTGCTCTTGTTAAAATATGTCGCTGGGGATGCTTGCCGGCGTCATTGGCCTGTATTTCACCTGTTTTAACCAGCTGAGCCACCAAAGTATGATCTTCTGTCAATGACAATATATGGTTGTTCCGTAAAAGATAAGCCCGGCTATCTCCGATATGAGCCAGCCAGTCACTGCCTGCGGCCGACAGCACCAGTGTCATGGTTGTACCCATCCCGGCGTATTCGGGATTCTCTTCGCCGGCGGAATACACAACGGCATTGGCGTAGGACAGCATTTCCTTCAAAAAGGAACTCAGCGGCCTTTTGTCCTTTGCCCGGTCAATAATATCCTCCCGTTTTTCGGCCAGGTAGCTTCTAACGGATTCCACAGCCAGGGAACTGGCAATTTCTCCGGCAGCATGACCTCCCATGCCGTCCGCAACAGCAATTAAATGCAGTACTTCATCGTCAATGATCAGGAATCTGTCTTCGTTGTTGTTCCTAACCTTTCCACGATCAGTCAGCCCAGTAGCCTGCAACCCCTTCACCCCTTGTTATTCCCCCCGAAATTACCGTTTGTGAGCTGCCTGCAGGTTGCTGCACTTCCCTTCCGGCAGCGGCTCTTTTGACAGCAAAACGGATGACAATACCTGCCAGGCAGCTTTTTGGCCATGATCCGGTCTGACAGGGCAGTCATTTATATATATCTAAATCACAGGATTCCATCTTGTCGCAAACCATAATCCGGTGCGGAAGTTTAGGAAAACCGTTCTTACGGAAACTTACTTCATAATTATATCATAAATCCTTACCTAATTACGGGAAAAAAACAACTAACATTTGCCGCAAGTATACCAAAACAGACTTAAAAACGCAATAAATAAGCCTGCCTTAAATTAACCGTTTTTAATAAGTTTGGAAATATAAAAACCTTCTACGCCATGACGATGAACCGTCAGCTGCAGGCCGAGCCCAAACTTTTCACCTCTCCATTTTTCCGGCAGGTATTCGGCAAAACTGACTGCACAAAAATCCCGGTTTTTTTCCAGGAAGGCAGAAATAACCATTTCAGTTTCTTCCGGTTCATTGGTGCAGGCGCTGTAAACCAAAACCCCTTTTGTTTGCAGTACGGCTGCGGCATTGCAAAGTAGTTTTAACTGGTCAGACGCCAGCTTTGCAATATCCTCTTCCTTGCGGCGCCATTTTATGTCAGGCCTTTTCCTTATTACACCCAGGCCGGAACAGGGAACATCCAGCAAAATATAATCAAAAAAGCCAAGCCTGCCCGGCAAGGGCTTCCTTCCGTCCCAAAGCTTTGTTTTGATAATGCCGATGCCAAGTCGTTTGGCATTGGCCTGAACCAGATTTAACCTGTGCTCATGGATATCCAGGGCTATTATTTCACCTTGATCCGACATCAGAGCAGCCATGTGTGCCGTTTTTCCACCCGGTGCGCTGCAAACATCAAGGACACGGCTTCCCGGGACAGGATCGAGGACTCTGGAAACCAGCATTGCGCTCTCGCCCTGCAGCTGCAGCATTCCCTGCCGGTATGCACCCAGAGAGGTTATGCCGGCAGCCGATTCCAAAAGAATTCCTTCAGGGACAATATCGCTTTCCGAGGCCTTAATGTTTTCCTTAGCCAATAATGCTACAAGTTCCCTTCTGCTTAGACGCAGGGTATTTACCCTGGCGGCAACCGTTGATTTCATATTATTTGCGGCCAGCAGCTTCTCTGTTTCCTCACTTCCGTACCTTTTCAGCCAGCGCCTGACCATCCACTCGGGATGCGAATACCGGCAGGATAAATAACGGACTTTACCGGCACCGGAGCCGGCCGGATCCATTTTCCCCTTCCGGCGGAGAGCAGCCCGCATAACACCGTTTACAAAGGGCGCCAGAGCACGCTTTTTTGTTTTTTTAATCAGCTCTACCGTTGTATTTACAACAACCCATTCAGGTATGCGCTCCAAATAAAAAAGCTGGTAAAAACCAATATACAAAACAAGCAAAACGGGCCGGTCCAGCTTTTCTGCCGGCCGGCCTGTGATTTTTTCTATCAGGCATTTTAAAGCCAGTTTATGGGTAATAACACCGTAGGTTATTTCTGTCGCCAGTCTTCTCTCCCTGTCATCCAGCTCATATTCCTTTATTAAATTTGCGAGAGCAAGATTAAGATAAGCCCCCTCTTCTTCCACTTTTTGCAAGACAAGGAGACTGAATCGACGGGCATCAGTTTTCTTCTTTTTATATTTCATGTTCAGTCTCTCCGGTTACGCAGGATTACAAGGCGCAAAAGCTGAGTTATTGCTACTGCCGCCGCTGCAATATAAGTCATAGCAGCAGCGCTTAATACTCTTTTTACAGGACCTGTTTCCTGACGTGTAAGATATCCGCCGTTTTCCAGCAGGGCAACTGCCCGGGCGGAAGCATTAAATTCCACGGGCAGCGTCACAAGCTGGAATATAACGGCAAATGCAAAAAGCAGGATACCGATGTCCATAAGACTTTTCAACGGGCCTGAAGCAAAAAGCAGTCCGATGATGAAAAGCGGTATAGCCAGTTGGGAACCGATATTTGCCAGCGGGAAAAGATTGTTGCGGAAGGCCAGAGGGAAATAGCCTTCAGCATGCTGGATGGCATGGCCTGTTTCATGGGCGGCAATGCCCAGAGCGGCAAGAGATGAACTGCCGTAGACTCCCGGCGAAAGTCTGATAACTTTCTTCCTGGGGTCAAAATGATCGGAAAGGCGTCCGCCGCTCTGTTCCACCGGAATATTGTACAACCCGGCCTCGTCCAGAAGCCTGCGTGCCACCTGAGCCCCTGTAAGGCCGGAACGGACTCTGATACGTGAATACTTGCTAAAAGCCCCCTGGACGTGTGCCTGAGTCCACAGGGCAAAAATCAAAGCCGGTAGGATTAAAATATAGGTATAATCAGGCAGAAACCCCAGAGGCAACATTTTTTTCACCCCCTTCCAAAAAGTACAATAAAGCTTTTTCCACAGCGTTAATGTTGACACTGGTGTTAAAACAAGGACCATTCGGTCGCTCATTTAGCACCCCCAGTACCGGCAGGGGTATGCAATCAAGAATTCCGCTTGTCAGGTCACGCTCGCAGGCAACAGCCACTATTGCCTGTGGCTGTAGTTTTTTTACTGCTGAACGCGCTACCGTGCCTCCGGTGGCAATCCGGACATGGATACAGTAGCGATCGCACAGGTCCAGGATCTTTCCCACGGGGCAGCGGCCGCAGCGGATACAGTTTGCTGTATCAGCCGTTATCCGGCGCCCGCAATCCGCTACCTGCAGGCAATGGGGCAAAAGGAGGAGCAGTTTATGCGGTAGAATTTTCATCTTCTTTGTACGAATTAGCTGGTTGTTTACCTCTACAAATGAGCGCTGGATTTTATCCTGAGTTATTTGAAATATTTTACCAATCCAGATAACAACGGGATATAGCAGGGAAAAGGCGAAATTTACCGGTTTGGAAAAAACGGAAACATCTTTATCCGACAAAAGTGAGAGTATTATTAATGCGAAACCCAGAAAAACAATGGTCAGAATAACAACGGCCAAGAATACCAAAATCGCCGTTATATAACGGAGGACCAAAGCCTCCCGGTCAAAAAAAGTCAACCAGATATAAACAGCACCTGCCGCCAGGAGAAGCATGCTAATGGCAGACAGCCCTAAAAACAGCCTCTTTTTAATCATAGGTTCACCCTCTCATCTCATTTCCGTGTCTAGCTGCAGATTGTCCCCGGTTGTATGGGATTCCCGCAAAGATATTCCCGGACAGTCATAATTCTTTTGCCGGCAGCCTGTAATGTTTCTATCCTGTAAGTGCCGTCACCCGCTGCTACAACTATACCCGCATTGTCTGCCTTTAAAACCGTTCCAAAGGGACTCCCGCCGCCTGTATGCGGTCTGCCTCCCAATATTTTTACACGTTTTCCGTTAAGTATAGTATATGCTCCCGGGTAAGGGATCAGTCCTCTAACTTGGTCATGTATCTTTTTTGCCGGGGCAGACCAGTCAATTTTAGTTTCGGCCTTTGAAATAGGCGGGGCATAAGTAGCCATAAATTCCTGCTGCTTGATTTTTTTACATTTATCGCTGTTAATAAGCTCTACTGCTCTGACAATCAGGCCCGCTCCAAGAACGGACAATCTGTCATGGACGCTCCCGGCCGTTTCATCTTCACCTACAGTGATAGCTTCCTGAAGTATAATGTCACCGGTATCCATGCCCTCGTCCATTTCAATAACAGTCACACCGGTCTTCTTCTCCCCGTTCATCACAGCATGCTGGATCGGCGCCGCTCCCCGGTATTTAGGCAGCAGCGAAGCATGAATGTTAAGAGGCTTTTTTTTCGGAATGCTTAAAACGGCGGGCGGCAGCAAACATCCGTAGGCTGCCGTTATAATGTAATCAGGCGCCGCCTCCCGCAGCTTTTCAATAATGGCAGAATCTCTCATGGTTTTTGGCTGCAGTACCGGCAAGCCCAGTTCTTCCGCTTTAATTTTCACAGGTGGCGGCGTCAGCTGCAGCCCGCGTCCCGAAGGCCTGTCCGGCTGTGTTACAACAAGAATGACAGTAAATGCCCGGTGCAATGCCTGCAATGTCGGCAAGGAAAATTCAGGTGTGCCCATAAATATTACCTTTGTATCTTTCAAGTGGATTCCTCCTGTTCCACAAAACGAATCACCCTGTCTACAAATAAAATGCCGTCAAGATGGTCAATTTCATGTTGACAGGCTCTGGCAAGCAACCCTTTTGCGGTAAACTCCACCGTGTTCCCATCCGGGGCCAGTGCCCTGACCGTTACATTTTCAGCCCTTTCAACTTCCCCCGCCACGCCGGGAATACTCAGACAGCCCTCAATTGCTGTGACACTGCCGCTGCTTTTGATGATTTCGGGATTTATCAGCTTAAGCAGACCTTTTTCATCCCCGGCATCAATGACTACAAGTCTTTTGCTGATGCCCACTTGGGGCGCAGCAAGTCCGAGGCCTTTTGCATCATACATTGTGTCTGCCATATCATTAAGAAGAGCGATTATCTGCGGAGTGATCTTCTCAACTCTTTTTGCTTTTTCCCGCAGAATTTGATCACCCTGCAGCCGGATCAGGCGAATGGCCATTGCTTCTTACCTCCGTGTAGCGTCAGTTAGTTTCTTATTTATATTATAGTAGACTTTGCGGCTCAACGTCTATAGACAGGCGTACTCCGGAGGAAACTGAAGAACTGTCGAATAAATTGACTGCTTTTTTTATCCTCAAGAGCAGCGGTGACAGGTCATTATCCAGCACTACAATTTGCCAGCGATAGCGTCCCCGCACTTTTTCCAGCGGGCAGGGAGAAGGCCCCGCCAGCTTGCTTTCCCCGCCCAGCAAAGCAGCCAGTTCATAACTGGTTTTAATGACAGTTTTTTCCTCTGTACCACTGAGCAGCAGACGAACCAGGGTGCCAAAGGGAGGATAACCCAGTTGACGCCTTCTTTCGCATTCTTCTTGATAAAATGCTTCGTAATCATTGTTTTTTGCCGCAAGCACCGCATAGTGATCCGGATTATAGGTCTGGACAATCACGCGTCCGGGATCGGTGCCTCGGCCTGCCCGTCCTGCAACCTGGGTTATCATTTGAAAAGTCCTTTCACCGGCGCGGAAATCAGGCAGATTAAGCGCCGTATCCGCCGTTATCACCCCGACAAGTGTGACATTGGCAAAATCATGGCCTTTGGCAATCATCTGCGTGCCAACCAGGACATCAGCCTTTCCCTTCCTAAAACTTTCAAGTATTTTTTGGTGCTGTCCTTTGCGGGTGGTTGTGTCAGCGTCCATGCGCAGCACCTTAATAGCAGGAAAAAGGCGCAATAATTCTTTTTCCACTTTTTGCGTTCCGGCGCCGAAATATCTGATATATATTCCCCCGCAGGCGGGGCAGGTTTTTGGGTAGGGTTCCTGATACTCGCAGTAATGGCAACACAAATTGCCTGTGGTATTGTGAAATTTCAAAGCTACGTTGCAGTCGGGGCAGCGCATGACATGCCCGCATTCCCTGCAAAGGACAAATGTTGCATAGCCCCGCCGGTTCAGAAACAACATAGCCTGTTTCCCTGCCTGCAGTGTTTCCCAAAGGGCTTTGCTTAATGTACGACTGAAAACACTCCTGTTGCCGCTTTTCATTTCCTGCCGCATATCCACAATTTCCACCGCCGGCAGCGGCTTGTCCGCAATACGCTTGGGCAGCTTAAGAATTTGATACCCTCCCTGCAGCGCTTTCGTATAAGTTTCCAGAGAGGGAGTAGCGCTGCCTAAAATGACGTCCGCGCCGTTTTCCGCTGCCCTCCACAGCGCAATATCACGAGCATGATAACGGGGGTTTTCTTCCTGTTTATACGTAGATTCATGCTCCTCATCAATAATTATTAATCCCAATCTTTTTACCGGGGCAAAGACTGCAGAACGGGCGCCGATAACAACCAGAGCTTCCCCGCTTGCCACCCGGCACCATTCATCGTAACGCTCACCGGTTGAGAGCCTACTGTGCAAAATGGCTATTCTGTCACCGAAGCGGGCAAAAAAACTTTCCATTATTTGTGGTGTCAGCGATATTTCCGGCACCAGGACAATACTGGCCAAACCTTTCTGCAGGCGTTTGGCAATAGCCTGCATGTAAACCTCCGTTTTGCCGCTGCCTGTTACACCGTGCAAAAGAAAGGTTTTGGCCTGTTTTCTGTCTTTGTTAATTTCCTCAAGAACCTGTTTTTGGGAAGGTGTCAACTGCGGTGCAGCAACCGGTTCTCTTTTGAGGTTGACAAGAGGGTTGCGCCTGCTTTCTTTTTCTTCCAGCAACAGCCATCCTTTCTTTTCCAGGCTGTAGACAGTTGCCGGGCTGATTCCGTACCCGGCAAGCTGGGACAAGGTTAAAGAACCTGTTTGACGCAATATGTCCAAAGCAAGCTTTTGCTTTTTACCCCTGGGCAGTGCTTCCCTGCCTGCCGCTGTAATCCTTGCTTCTTTCAGCAGTTTAGCCCGGTGTGTACCTGTTTTGCGTCCTGCCGGCGGCACCATTGCTGCTAGGAGATCTATCCGGGAACAGAGAAAACGGCCTGCACCCCATTCTGCAAGCCTGATTAATTCCGGCGTTAAAAGAGGCAGCTCGCAGGACAGGGCTTCTATCTCTTTTAGTCCCGTTCTTGCTTCAGGCGGCACATGATTGGTAAGAGCTATACAATATCCTGTCACGCGCCGCTTGCCAAAAGGTACTATGACGGAGCTGCCGACGGATACCTTCATACCTTCGGGAATACGGTATGTAAAGGATCGGTCGTCCGGCAAATTATGAATTTTAACAATTATTTCTGCAAACTTGGCCACTTAATCCTCCGTTAACGGTTTATTACTATTATTTAACAACCCCCGGTATTAAGCAAGTAATTTCTTGCAAGCGATAGTGTCAAGACACTTTAGGTTTTAATGCGAACCTCACACCACTCAAACAACACTACGTTTATTTAGCTCTTTTAATGCAAACCGGGTATGGCTGCTTCCACCTCTGAAAAGCGGCACATTATTCCGATACTCTTTGCCTCTTAATCTTTTTTGCCGGATGCGTTTCATCTCTTCATGAACAAATT
Organism: Firmicutes bacterium UBA3936; assembly: GCA_002385745.1. Classification (GTDB taxonomy): domain Bacteria; phylum Bacillota; class Dethiobacteria; order Dethiobacterales; family Dethiobacteraceae; genus DTU027. Next base: position 14 of record DGEC01000053.1, on the reverse strand, counting down.
GTTTTAATTCGATG
>DGEC01000051.1 GCA_002385745.1 Firmicutes bacterium UBA3936 | reverse complement strand
AGATGTGTATAAGAGACAGCAACTTATTCCATTTAATTGCAAGCGGCATGCTTGTCGAGGCCGAGTAAATATAGTACAATATAAGAATCAATTTGGATATAATATTTGTGGACAGGTTAGGGGGTATAGGTTTAGTATGGCAGAACATGATTCCGTACAGTACAGAAAAATATTACCGGCGCTGGAAAAGGGCGTTATTATGGATGTAACTACGCCTGAACAGGCTAAAATTGCGGAGGAAGCAGGCGCCGTAGCTGTCATGGCCCTGGAAAGAGTACCGGCCCAAATCCGGGCGGCGGGCGGTGTGGCGAGAATGGCCGACCCCGATGTCATTCTCCGGATTATGGATGCCGTTTCCATTCCCGTTATGGCCAAGGTAAGGATCGGGCATTTTGTGGAAGCTCAGATTTTGGAAGCCCTCGGTGTTGATTTTATTGATGAAAGCGAAGTACTTACTCCGGCCGACGAGGAGTTTCATATTAACAAAAAACTTTTTACCGTTCCCTTTGTCTGCGGTGCCCGCGACCTGGGAGAAGCTTTGCGAAGGATCGGCGAAGGAGCGGCAATGATCCGCACAAAAGGGGAAGCCGGTACCGGCAACGTGGTGGAAGCGGTCAGGCATATGCGCAGGATAACCAGTGAAATTAGCAGACTGCAGAATATGCCGGATGAAGAATTAATGGCCTTCAGTAAAAATATTGCCGCACCATATGACCTTGTTGTTGAAGTAAAGCGCCTGGGTCGTCTCCCCGTTCTTAATTTTGCCGCGGGCGGCATTGCAACACCCGCCGATGCAGCATTGATGATGCAGCTAGGCTGTGACGGTATTTTTGTCGGTTCCGGCATCTTTATGTCCCAGGACCCAAAAGCCCGGGCCAAGGCCATTGTGGAGGCTACTATACATTATAACGATCCCCAAATACTGGCCGAAATCTCCAAAGGACTCGGGGAAGCCATGCCCGGCCTGGAAATATCATCCCTTGGCCGGGAAGAGAGAATGCAGGAGCGGGGATGGTAACCTTTCCCTGCTTCCTGCTGAACAGGCGTATATCTGTAGGCAGCCGGACGGGAATTGAACAAAAGGAGAAAAAACACAAGTAAAGAAGGGGATACCCTTCTTTTTTACGCAATTTGGCAGAAAAAAGGAGAAAGGCAATGTTTGTGGAATTAATCAGGGGTGAATACTATGAAAAACAAGTATTTGTTTGCCTACTTGGGCGGAGCCGAAAAAGCAGTGCAAAAAACTGCCTTTTCCCCGGTGCTGCCTGAAGATGCCTTTTCTTCACTGAAAAATGAAGTTTTGCGCTGTAATTCCTGCCGGCTGCGCGCAGGAGCCACCCAGGTAGTTTTCGGTGAGGGAAACAATCGAGCCCGGCTGATGTTTGTGGGAGAAGCCCCGGGAGCCGATGAAGACAGGCAGGGCAGGCCCTTTGTGGGAGCAGCCGGGAAATTGCTTGATAAAATCTTGGCAGCGGCAAAAATCAGCCGGGAAGAAGTTTTTATTACCAATATAATAAAGTGCCGGCCGCCACGCAACAGAATGCCTGCCAAAGAAGAAGTTGCCGCCTGTCTGCCCCATTTGCAGCGGCAGATAAGACTGATAGCCCCAAAAATAATAGTATGTCTCGGCGCTCTGGCGACACAGACTTTGATTGATGACAAGGCAAGAGTCAGTGTTGTCCGTGGCCAATGGTTTGAGCGTTATAATGCCAGGATTATGGCTACCTTTCACCCGGCAGCCCTGCTGCGTGATGCTTCTAAAAAAAGGCCTGTCTGGGAAGACATACAGAAAATCCGGGATGAGTATCGCCTGCTATAATAAGGGAGGAGAGGAACAGATGGCAAGGATACTTGTTGTTGATGACGAGAAAACAATTGCCAAGGGTATTAAATTTGCGCTGGAAAAAGAGAATTATGAAGTTTCTGTAGCTTATGACGGTGCGGAAGCTCTGCGTATTTTTCAGGAAGAAAAACCGGATCTGATTGTTCTGGATTTAATGCTTCCGGTTATAGACGGCTTTGATGTCTGCCGCCGGATCAGAAAAAAGAGTGATGTGCCAATAATTATGCTTACTGCCCGCGGGGAAGACATAGATAAAATTCTGGGATTGGAACTTGGTGCCGATGATTACATGACCAAGCCATTTAACCCCAGGGAACTGGTGGCCAGGGTAAAGGCAATTTTGCGACGTTCCCAAATGCAGGCCGTGGACCCGGCCAATATGCAGACAATCCGCTTGCAGGATCTGCAGATTGATTTGTTCCAGCACAAGGTACACGTCCGGGGCAAGGATGTTGACCTGACCAGCAAGGAATTTGCCTTGTTAAGCCTTTTGGCCAGTCACCCGGGACGGGTTTTCAGCCGGGAAGAACTACTGGAACATGTCTGGGGATATGATTATTACGGGGATGCTCGCACAGTTGACGTGCACATTCGCCATCTCCGCGAAAAGATAGAGCCCGATCCTTCTGCACCTCAGCTGATCCTTACTGTCTGGGGAGCGGGGTATAAATTCCGGGAGGAAAAAAATGTTTAGCAGTATTCGCACCAAATTAATTGCCTCTTATCTCATTCTGATAGTGGCAGTTATGCTGGCGGCTTCTTTTTTTCTCCTGACAATGCTCAGAAATTATTACCATGAATATCATGCCGATACCATGGTTGGCGCTGCCAGTCTTGTCCGGGACCTGGTGGTATCCAAACTGAGAGAGACACCCGATGTTGTTGATATCTCCAACCAGGCCGAATTCGTTGCCAAACGGCATAACGTGCGGATTCTTGTCACCGACGACCGGCAGAGGGTGGTAGGAGATTCGGTGCGGGTAGACGGGCTGGTGGGGGTAACACTGAACCGTCGTGAAATAAGCGATATCCTGTCGGGAAACGAAATAAAAAGCCGCAGTATTCAGTATTCTGAGACAAGCAAGCAATGGGTAATGCAGGTTACTGTGCCCGTAGTCGATCAGGGAAAGATAATAGGTACGGTATTTGTTTCTTCTTCCCTTTCTGAAATATATAATTTGCAAAACAATATAAAAAATTATCTTATTATCCTGACTTTGCTTTCCATTGCCCTGGCAGGGCTTTTAGGCAGGTATCTGGCCCAGAGAATTACGGATCCCATTCAGTTGCTAACACAGGCAGCGGAAAAAATGGCAAGGGGCGATTTGTCACAGCGGGTGGCGGTGCGTACCTCTGATGAAATTGGCCGCTTGACGAGGCAGTTTAATGAAATGGCCAAAAAACTTGCGGAATCAACCCGCCAGTTGAAGGATTTTGTAGCCAACGCTTCTCATGAAATGCGAACGCCTTTGACATCGCTTAATATCCTGGTCAAGTCATTGCGGGAATATCCGCTGGAAGCGGAGGAGCGAGAGGAATTTTTGGCAGACATCGACAAGGAACTGGAAAGGCTGATTCGCCTTGTGGAAAACCTGCTGGACCTGACCCGTCTGGACCGCCTTGCCAAAGAGGATACAATGTCAGTAGTGGATATAGTGCCGACGGTTGCCAATACCCTGTCCATGCTGCAAAGAAGGGCGGAAGAAAAATCAATTACACTGGAGATCCGTCTGCCGGAACGCGCTTCTCCCGTTTTTGCAGCTTTGCATCAAATAAAACAGGTAGTTTTTAATCTTGTTGACAATGCTCTTAAGTACACTCCTGCCCATGGCAGGGTAGAGGTAGTACTGTCGGAGGAGGGAGACTGCCTGAAACTGTCTGTCAGCGATAATGGGGTTGGGATCCCCGAAGAACACCGAGAAAAAATATTCGAACGCTTTTATCGCGTTGACAAAGCCCGTTCCCGAGAACTGGGCGGTACAGGCCTGGGACTGGCAATTGTTGCGGAAATCGTCAAGAGACATGGCGGGACAATTGCTGTTGAGGACGGGCCCGGCGGGATTGGTACAACCTTTATAGTAACTATTCCCCGTTATAAGCTGCCTCCAGAATAATGATAGTTATAAATAAACAGAACAACGGGAAGAGAGATTCGTGGTTAAAAAAAATTAAGATAAATTTAACCGCTCCGCAGGCTGGTAGCGTTATAATATAAATATGCTATGGTTTTACTGAAAAATCCGGGGTGTTAGCAATGAATAAAATAATAAAAACAATAATGAAAATATTATTACTGTCCGAACTGCTGCTTTTGTGCGGCTGTCAGATACAGACGGACGCCGGTGCCCCGATTGAGCCAATCGTCCTTACCGAGGAAGAAAACATGTCCTTGGCAATCGGGTATTATAATGTAAAAACCAAGGAAGTACAGATAAACGACCTAGCGGTTACGGCCGACGGGTCGCTTGCGGCCGTTGCTACGGCGGCAAAAACCCTGGATTTGGTCAGCAACACCGGCAGTGCATTTTGGGAGATGGAACTTCCTTTTGTGCCGCTGAAAACTTATATGGATCCGCAGGGAAATTTCATAGCGGTTGGCATGGAAGACGGAAAACTGTCGGTTCTCGCGCCTGATAAAAAGGAACTGTTTAATTACCAGTTTGCTTCCGGCATTAAAGATATTACCGCTTCCGTAAGCGGGGAATACATGCTTGTTTGCCTGGGTGCGGAGGAAGACGGGCAGCAGGAACGCATGGTTATACTCAAAGAAGGCAAACCTCTCTGGGAGAAAACGGCAGACACTTTTTTGGATGCAAAATTTGCCGGAGAGGATAACAGAGTTATTGTTAACTGGCAGAATGGAGAGACGCCTTACCTGACATGCTATTCGGCGGAAGGTGAAGTTATCTGGGAAATCAGCCGGAACAAGCCGCTTGGAATTAGCAGCGAGTCCCGGCTTGTTATCAGCGCCCAGGACCAGGACCTGATCGCCTACACTTGGGAAACTGCCCGGAAAAAATGGAATTATACCGTTTCCGGCAGTATTGAACGGGTGCTTGCCGCGGAAAACAGCAAGTATATAGCAGTTTTAACCAGGGATGAGTCTTCTGTCCTGGAAGAGTTGCTTTATTTTAACCATACGGGAAGATTGCTCTGGCAGCTGCGACTGCCTGTAGATGCCAATGTCATAGTATCCGCTGACGGAGAGCGGATTATAGCTGCTTCCTGGCAGCAGTACCAGGAAGACATTACCAGTATTTCTGTCTATAACCGGGAGGGCGAGATAATTCAAAGCCTGGGTATAGCGGGACGGGTGCAGAAAATGGCCTATGCGAATCATTCCAATACCCTCGTTCTTGGTTTGGATGACGGTGGTATATACTTTATTGAGGTTACGGAAAAAGGAAATGCAAGCAGCGGCAGTTTGACGGCCAAAACACGTTCAGACTATTACCGGGAAGTTTCTTTTAGCAAGGAGGAAGGAGAAACTCCCCTGCGTTTGTACTTTTATGATGAGAACGCGGAGTGTTTCGTTCCGGTAACGCGCAGAGCGAAGAATGTCAAATCCTTACTGCGTTCAACCATTCAGGAACTGGTAAGCGGTCCTGTACAGGACAGCGAACTCTTGCGGACTATCCCCAAAGATACGGTTATTAATGTAACGGAAAAGGACGGTACGGTTACCATTGACCTGCCTAAAGAACTGGATGAAGCGGCCGGCAGCGGTTTTCTTTCCGGGGTTATAGATTCACTGTTGCTGACAATCAGCTCCATTAATATTGAAACCATCAAAAATATCAGCTTTACTGTCGAAGGCAACAGGCAGGAAACCTTCGGCAGAGAGGGATTGCTGCTTGAAGAAGCATACAGCCCGCGGCCTGACGGCATTCAGGAAGGGGAGAGACTGCTCTACCTGCCTTTAATTGCGAAGAACAGATATTACCTGAGAGCTTGCGGCAAAGATTTTGCAGATCTTAAAGATGACGAACTGTTAAATGCTATTGCCCAGGCAGTCGTTAATGAATATAATGCCAAATTCCGGGAAAGAGTGGAATTGCAAAAGGTCTATACCGATAAGAGTTTAATTTATGTTGATTTTGCCGCTTCTTACGGCAAAATGCTGGCAGACACGCCGGAGGCGGCAGCCAGGGCAGCCGTTCTCCGAGATGCCCTTGCTCTTTCGCTGGCGGAAAACTCCACAAAGGCCACTGTCAGGTTTACCTCCGACGGGGCCGCACTGCCTGTGATGTCCAATTATTTAAACTGGGAAATTACAATTACCCGGCCTTATTATGTCAACCCAGAAAGCTAGGCATATTGCAGAACGGCTGTTTTTTGGGTTATAATAATGCCAAAATGAAGAAAAAGAAGGGCTTTTTTTATGCAGAGATACCGTGACGAAATTGCTCGCATGCTGGCAGAGAAGCTGCCGCTGAAAAAAGAACAAATTGCTGCAGAACTGGAGACTCCACCCGAGCCGCAAATGGGCGATTTGGCCTTTCCCTGTTTTAAACTGGCAAAAATATTGCGCAAACCGCCGGCAGCCATAGCATCAGAGCTGGCAGGCGCCCTGGACGGCGGTGATTATTTTGCGCGCATAGAGGCAAAGGGCCCTTACATCAATTTTTTCTGCAACCGGCAGAAACTGGCCCTTTGGACAGTAGAAGCAGTCCTCAAAGAAAAAAGCCGCTTCGGCTGCCAGGATGAAGGCCGGGGCGAAACGGTTGTTATTGATTTTTCCGCTCCCAATATTGCCAAGCCTTTTGGTGTGGGGCACCTGCGTTCAACGGTCATCGGCAATTCTCTTTATCGTATCTATGAGGCCATGGGCTACCGCTGTGTTGGCATCAATCATCTGGGTGACTGGGGAACGCAATTCGGCAAACTGATAGTCGCTTACCGGATGTGGGGCGATGAAAAAAAATTGGCGGAGGAACCCGTCAAACACTTGTATGACTTGTATGTCCGTTTCCACCGGGAAGCGGAGGATAAGCCCGATTTGGAAGAAGCTGCCCGCGCCTGGTTTAAAAAACTGGAGGACGGAGACGGGGAAGCCCGCCTGCTTTGGCAAAAATTCCGTGAGTTGAGTCTTGCCGAGTTTAAGCGGATTTACAGCATTCTCGGAGTGGAGTTCGATTCCTATCAGGGGGAAAGTTACTATAATGACATGCTTGCCGGGACGATAAGGCAGGTTGAGGATGCCGGGCTGGCCAAGGAATCGGAAGGTGCGCTGGTGGTAGACCTGGAGGACGAAGGAATGCCGCCCTGTCTTTTGCGCAAGCAAGACGGGGCAACACTCTATGCGACGAGAGACTTATGTGCAGCCATCTACCGCTATGAAAAATATAAATTCAGCAAAATGCTGTATGTTGTCGGCGCCGATCAGGCCCTGCACTTTAAGCAGCTGTTTGCCGTCCTGGAAAAAATGGGTTTCCCTTGGGCCAGTCAATGTGTTCATGTTCCCTTTGGCCTGATCCGTTTTAAAGAGAGCAAAATGTCAACGCGCCGGGGTACACTGGTTTTCCTGGAAGATGTTCTGCAGCGGGCAATAGAACTGGCAGAGCAGACAATCAGGGAAAAAAACCCGGATCTGAAGGATAAAGAGACGGTGGCCCGCCAGGTTGGGGTCGGCGCTGTGATGTTCGGGGACTTGAGCAATGACAGAATTAAGGATATCGATTTTGAGTGGGAAAAAGTCCTCGATTTTTCCGGAGAAACGGCCCCCTATATCCAGTACTCCCACGCCCGGATTTGCAGTATACTGCGCAAGGCAGAGGACTGGAACGGCTATGATGCTTCTTTGCTGACCGCTGATGAAGAGCAGGCTGTGATCAGTCTTTTGGCGCGTTTCCCCGAGACAGTTGCCCGTGCTGCCGAAACCTACAAACCTTCCGTTGTAGCCCGCTACTTGCTGGATTTGGCGGCTGAGTTCAACAAATTTTATCATCGCTGTCCGGTTTTGCAGGCGCCGGAAGAAGGAATAAGAAAGGCGCGGCTGGCTTTGATTGCCGCGGTAAGACAGGTTTTGGTCAACGGTTTGCTGCTTTTGGGAATTGAGGCTCCCGAAGAAATGTAAAAAAAACGGCTCAAAAGAGAGCCGTTTTTTACTTAAATTAATGCTTCTATGAGGAAGAGAACACAGAAAAGCAAAAACAGCAGGGCGCCGGCCAGCCGGATGAATTTCGCCGGCAGGCGTGCCAGGCAACGCGAACCAAGAAAGGCAGCCAGGCTGTGGTTGACAAGCTGCCCGCCCATGGCCCCAAGGAAAACTGCAGCCGGCTTGCCGGTGGCAGCCGTCAGGGCAATGGCCGTCAACTGGGTTTTGTCGCCCAATTCAGCGAGAAAAACCATAATAAAAGTCTGCAGGGCAATGGCACTGTTGCTGTCGGCCGGTTTGCTGTCTTCTTTTTCCTCTTTTTTTAACAGCATAAAAATGCCGATTACCAGAAAAAAAATCCCACCGGCCAGCAGGGCAAGTTGGGCCGGCAAGAAAACAGCCAAATAATCGCCCAGTACAACTGCCAGCCCGGTAATGGCGGCCAAAGCGCCAAGTGCCCCGGCCAGTACTTGCAGCGGCGGGTGCCTTGTTGACAGTGTCAGTGTGACAAGCTGCGTTTTGTCTCCCATTTCTGCCAGCAATGTAGCTGCAAAGGCCGTCAGAAAAGTCGTCAAAGTACCACACCCGTTCGTTTTTTTTTTCTCTATAATTATACCACAAAGAGCGGTTTATTCTTGCATTTTTATTGCAGGAAGGGTATACTAATGCTACATTATAGTTATGCAAAAACCAATGAAGGGCAAAAGTAGCCCGAGAACCGTCCTTGCAGAGAGCCGGCGGCGCTGCGAGCCGGCAGGGCGGCGGGTGAATTCCGGCCCGGAGGTGGAGGGGGAAGAAATGAAACCGTCCCGTTCTGCGCGTTAAGCAGCTCTGAGGGGGTTAAAAACTGCTTTAACCAACCAGGGTGGCACCGCGAGGAAAACTCGTCCCTGTAGGGGCGGGTTTTTGTTTTTGGATTTCCGGGATTTGCAAGGAGGAATATTTATGCTGGATTTAAAATTTGTCAGGGAGAACCCTGAAATTGTGCGCAAAGCCATTCGCGACAAGGGGGAAGATTCTTCGCTTCCTTATTTGCAGCAGTTTTCTCTTGTGGATGAAAAACGCCGCAGCCTTTTGCATGAAGCGGAAGAACTGAAACACCGCCGCAATCTTGTCTCAGAGGAAATTGCCCGCATGAAAAAGGACGGAAAAGATGCTTCCGTTGTAATTGCGGAGATGCGCCGGGTTTCCCAGCGGATTAAAGAACTTGACCAGCAAATCCGGGAAACGGAAAACCGGTTGCAGGAAATTTTGCTTAATCTGCCCAATATCCCAGATTCCTCAGTTCCCATTGGCAGCAGCGAAGAGGAAAATGTTCCTGTCAGGTATGTAGGCGAAAAAAAAGAGTTTGCTTTTACCCCCAAGCCGCACTGGGATATTGCGGCTGATCTGGATATTCTTGATTTTGAAAGAGCCGGCAAAGTAACAGGTGCCCGCTTCGTCTTTTACAAAGGCGCCGGGGCGCAGCTGGAGCGCGCTTTAATTAATTTTATGCTGGACCTGCACACAATTGAACATGGTTATCAGGAAATCTTCCCGCCCTTTATGGTGCACAGCGACAGCATGACAGGTACCGGGCAGCTGCCTAAATTTGCCGAAGACGCCTTCCGGGTGGAGGGCACAGACTATTATCTGATTCCGACGGCGGAAGTTCCTGTTACCAACCTGCACAGGGAAGAGATACTGGAGGCGGATGAGCTGCCGCTGAAATATGTTGCCTACAGCGCCTGTTTCCGCGCCGAGGCGGGAGCCCACGGCCGGGATACGCGCGGCCTGATTCGCCAGCACCAGTTTAATAAAGTGGAACTGGTAAAATTCACCCGGCCGGAAGATTCCATGGATGAACTAGAAAAATTAACGGCAGATGCGGAAGAAGTCTTAAAGCTCCTGGAACTTCCTTACCGGACGGTATTAATGTGTACCGGGGATTTGGGCTTTGCCGCGGCAAAAAAATATGACCTGGAAGTCTGGCTGCCTGCCTACGGCGCTTACCGTGAAATTTCTTCCTGCAGCAATTTCCTGGATTTTCAGGCCCGCAGGGCAGGCATTCGTTTCCGCAGGGACAAAAAAAGCAAAGCTGAATTTGTTCATACCCTGAACGGCTCCGGACTGGCCGTCGGCCGGACTGTGGCTGCCATACTGGAGAATTATCAGCAGGCTGACGGCACTGTAAAGATACCGGAAGCCTTAAGGCCCTATTTGCCGCAGCTTAAAAGCGGCTATATCGGTAAATAGTGGCGCAAGGGCTGAGTTGACAAAGCATTTTCCCCTGTGTTATACTGATTTATGCGCCCGGAGGGGTGTCCGAGAGGTTTAAGGAGCTGGTCTTGAAAACCAGTGACTCGCAAGAGCCGTGGGTTCGAATCCCACCCCCTCCGCCAAAAATCTTATGGCGGAGCACAATTGTTTACGGAGAGATGGCCGAGTAGGTCGAAGGCGGTCGCCTGCTAAGCGATTAAGCGGGAAAAAACCCGCTTCGAGGGTTCGAATCCCTCTCTCTCCGCCATGAAAAAACATTTCAGGTTTTTCCCTGAAATTTAGAATATATATCCGGAAAGCAATTAAAGCGCCCCAGTTTTCAACGGGCGCTTTAATTTTTTTCTTTACGGTTTCTCCTTGTCATCGCTTCCGGTGTCCATAAGAAACCGGTGCCGCTTTTATTAGTCAAGCGTTAAACCTCCGGTTTCCATACTGGTACAGTGCCAATAATCATTGCTGTCCCGGTCAAGTCGAAATTCGTAAGCTAATATGACCCAGCCTTCATATGCACCTGTGCCAGCAGTGTGATCAAACATCCACCAGTGAGGGCTGTCATACTGCACGGGTTTAACTGCAAAACTGCACCTGAAGCCAAACTTATCATTGTTTCCTTCCTCTGTAAGAAAGACCTCCAGCTCCAGTACATCAAGATCAGTAATCTTTGCCTCATTGCCTGCAGACAGGTTTTTCTGCTGGAATGCGTAGTTTTCCATGAACTGGTAAGCTATGTTTTCAAAATCTGTCCCCGCGGCATAGAAAGGCGGTGTATTCCAAAAAGCGCTTTCTATGCTGTTAAATTCGGATCTCATAACATTAGAAATATTGTCTGCGCCATATTTGTCTGTTGCTGTATACCAAGTTTCTACGCCGGCTGAAGCATAAAGTACAAGATCACTTCCAGCGAAAAAAGTAAATTTACTGTTCCTGTCATTCGAGTAGATAGATAAGGCAGTGCTGTAGTGGCCAATATCTGCAGTTTTAGACTTTTCCCAATGAAAACCGTTAAGAAGGACCTGAAAGCGATCAGCATACCAGTGCTCGGTAAGCACGTACTCCTGTGAGGCAGCACCGTCTACAATTATTTGTAAAATCATGCCGCCGCCCGTCATAAAGAGTTCATAAATAAGCTTTGGCACTTCATCGTTTTTCAATTCATTGCCATTCTTGCTGCCAGTTTCTTCATTCTTTGAGCTTCCTGCACAGGAGATAAGAAATAACAGGCATAATAGTGCCGCAACAATCGTCACCCATGGCTTGTGTTTTCTGAAGATAAGGGTATTCTTTGCCTGCCGCTGTGAGCGTAAACCAACGGCATTCCATAAAAGCAACCTTTCCATATTTTTGCTTCCCATCTTTATTAATCAATAGTTGAAGGAGCTCTCTATTGTTCACATTTTTACATTAACCGGCAAAAAATACAGTGTCGGTTAGTGTAAAATTACTTTAGGTTTTTGGAAGGATAATCTTTTAAGAAAGCGAAGAGGAACCTCACATCGAGATGAATACCCCCAAAAGGAGGCAGAGGTTCCTCATGGGTGTAGTTCGCTTAGTAGAAGCAAAAGTCCTTTCGGTAACTGAGAAGATTTTAAAGGTTTTAGGAGATGGCATTGACTTTCTAAATTTTGAAGCTCAACTGAAAAAAGAGCTGGATAACC
>DGEC01000087.1 GCA_002385745.1 Firmicutes bacterium UBA3936 | reverse complement strand
AAACAGGAATGCTGCCTGCAGACGCCGACCTTGACATAATGTCATAAAAAAGATACAATTTAAGGCAGTAGAACACTTTGATGTGGGTTTCATGCTAAAGAGATCAGCTCAAATGAGCTTAACATATATATCTTTTACTGGTAGTAAAACAAATAAGCGACAACATTTTCCAGTTAAGATCGTTATGTGCTTCTTTATAGCTGTGTACCCACACAGCTATTTTTTTTACAGTGTAAACAGCATAGTTACTTTAAAAACAGGAGGTGAATTGCTTGGAGATCAAACTGATTTATGCTGTCCTGATTATAATTGCTACGGCCTTGCTCTTTACAATTATCGGCTACATCATTCGCAAGCAGTCGGCGGAAAGAAAAATTCGTTCAGCCGAGGAAGCGGCATCAGCCATACTGCAGGAGGCAGAGAAACAAGCAAAGGCCGTTAAAAGAGAAAAGATTATTGAAGCTAAGGAAGAGGTTCACAGGCTGCGCAAGGATCTGGACCAGGAGAGCCGTGAACGCCGTGATGAGTTGAAACGAATGGAGAGGCGGCTTTTACAAAAAGAAGAAACCCTGGACAGAAAAACGGCGCAGATAGAACGCAAGGAAGAAGAATTCAAGCAGCGTGAATATGAGATTAGGAAAATGCAGGAGCAGGTTGCCGCCACCCTGCAACAGCAGCTTGCAGAACTGGAAAAGATATCGGGAATGACTTCCGAGGAAGCCAAAGATATCCTTCTCACCCGCGTGCGGGATGAAGTCAATCATGAAATGGCTATGATGATCAAGGAAATTGAAAATCAGGCCAAAGAAGAAGCGGAAAAGAGAGCGCGCAAAATTATCACCCTCGCAATCGAAAAATTTGCCGCTGACCATGTTTCTGAAACAACCGTCTCCGTTGTTTCACTGCCCAATGATGAGATGAAGGGCAGAATTATCGGCCGTGAAGGGCGCAACATCCGTGCCCTGGAGACTTTGACAGGTATTGACTTAATCATTGACGACACACCGGAAGCGGTAATTCTTTCCGGATTTGACCCCATACGCCGTGAAATTGCCAGGATTGCCCTGGAAAAGCTGGTTGCAGACGGCCGTATTCATCCGGCCCGTATCGAAGAAATGGTGGCAAAAGCCCGCCTCGAAGTTGACCAGATTATCCGTGAAGAAGGAGAAGCTGCTACTTTTAACACAGGCGTCCACGGGCTGCATCCGGAACTGGTAAAGCTTTTAGGCCGTCTTCGCTACCGTACAAGCTACGGGCAGAATGTACTCAACCACTCAATTGAGGTATCTCATTTGGCAGGTGCAATGGCGGCGGAGCTTGGGCTGGATGTGCAGCTTGCCAAGCGCGCAGGCCTGCTGCATGATATCGGAAAGGCCGTAGACCATGAAGTGGAAGGCCCCCATGTGGCAATAGGGGCGGACCTTGCCCGAAAATACAAGGAATCACGGGAAGTTGTCAATGCTATTGCCGCTCACCACGGTGATGAAGAATGCTTAACTATGGAAGCTGTTCTAATCCAGGCTGCCGATGCCGTTTCAGCGGCACGACCCGGTGCACGACGCGAGACTCTGGAAGCCTATATAAAGCGCCTTGAAAAGCTTGAAAAAATCGCGGATTCCTTTGACGGTGTCGACAAAGCATATGCGATCCAGGCAGGCAGGGAAATCCGCATTATGGTAAAACCGGACAAAATAGACGATGAAGCAAGTGTAACCATAGCCAGGGATATAGTCAGAAAAATCGAAGAAGAACTTGAGTATCCCGGCCAAATAAAAGTTACGGTAATCCGGGAAACCAGAGCCGTTGATTATGCAAAATAAGGAGCGCAAAATGCGCTCCTTTTTAACTGCCTGCCGTAATCAAAAACCCTAAAGCTATTTATAACAAGTAACAAGCAGGCAGGAATTCCGATGCCATTTATGGAATAAAGCAAGCCTATGCAGATTTTTAGACGGAGGAAAAAAGGTGTTACAACAAGAATACGATACTAATGCCACCAATTTATTGGTATCCATATTACTGCGTTTCCCGGAAATTATTTCCTTGCATTTAGATATGCCAAACAAATCGGCGTCATTTACCTTTATGCTTTCCAGTAGAATAAAAAAAGAAGAATTTATTGCTTTTAAGACAGTTTTAAAAGAATATTTGTCAGCTTACAGGGAATTGACGGGTATCAGCATAGCGGTAGAAGCCAATTTGCAACATGCCGGAAAAGTAAGCCTTCTGGTTTTATCAACCGCTACTGATTATCTTACTTTGGAAAGCATCCAGTTAATCTGCGGAACTGTCTGCAATATTTTCACGGAAAAAGTAATCAGGGAAACAGTGGCAGGAGTTTTTACGCATGAAGAAGAGATTGCAAGACAGGAGGAAATTATTGATTACCTGTTAAGCCACAGTAAAGAAGCCCGGCAAGAAAATCTTGTGGCCTTCCGTGAATCCGGGAAAGTTTTTGTTTATGGCAAGTAAAGGTTTTACAGGTATATGATTGCTTAATTAACGGTACAATTCCATTAACGGTGTATTTGGAGTGATTTAATATGCGTTTTTTACTAATTGGCGATGTGGTTGGCAGACCCGGCAGAAAATGCCTGCATGATCTGCTGCCTCAGATAATAATAAATTATCAGGTGGATTTTACAATTGCCAACGGCGAAAACCTGGCTTCCGGAACAGGGATCAACAAAAAAACGGCGGAAGAGCTTTTTGAGTCTGGCGTGGATTTCATAACCACGGGAAATCATGTCTGGGATAAAAAGGAAGCTATTGAATACCTGGACAAAGAGCAAAGAATAATCAGACCGCTTAATTACCCGCCGCAAACCCCCGGACGGGGCTATGCCATAACAGAATGCAAAGGTATAAAAATCGGAATCATCAATACCAGCGGCCGGGTATATATGCCGGCTCTGGACTGCCCGTTCCGGACGGTAGCGGAAGCAGTGCAAACAATCCGCAAGCAAACAAAGATTATCATAGTTGATTTTCACGCTGAAGCTACCTCTGAAAAAATCGCCCTGGGCAGGTACCTTGACGGCAATGTTTCAGCAGTAGTCGGAACCCATACACACGTACAAACGGCAGACGAACGCATTCTTAGGGGCGGTACCGCATATATAACCGATTTGGGAATGACGGGGCCTGTTGAATCTGTATTGGGAATGGACCCCGAAAAGGTTATGACTAAATTTTTAACCCAAATGCCCGTGAGATTTGAAGTTGCAAGTAAAGGCCCTCTGCAATTCAACGGAGTGCTGATTGATGTTGATGAAAATACGGGCCTGGCTACCGGCATTTCCAGGCTCACAGATTATCATGAATTATAGTTTATTACAATAGATAATTATAATGGATAATTGAAAAATTTACTTTTCAGGAAGGAATTTGGCGGTCCGATGATGAATAAATATTTGAAGTTTCTGAATAATCTAAATAAAACTAGGAGGTACAGTGATGGAAGTATTAAAAGTTTCAGCAAAATCCAATCCTAATTCTGTAGCAGGAGCTTTAGCCGGAGTACTAAGAGAAAGGGGCGGTGCCGAAATACAGGCTATAGGCGCCGGTGCATTAAATCAGGCTATTAAAGCGGTGGCAATTGCCAGAGGGTTTGTCGCCCCTAGCGGTATGGATCTGATCTGCATACCTGCTTTTACAGACATCGTGATAGATGGAGAAGAAAGAACAGCGATCAAGCTCTTAGTGCAACCGCGGTAGGTCAAAATAAAAACACCCTTTAAAGGGTGTTTTTTTTATGCGAAATAAAGCGGTTCATTAGCCGGGAAAATGATACAATAAAGGAGGAGGTAGGGAAAATGAAAAGAACACAAAATGATTTTTATACAGTTGACGCTCACTGTGACAGTGTCAGGCTCTTTTCCGAGAAAAATTACTCCTTTGCCGGTCACAATACTCTTGGCCACATAGACCTGCCCCGCTTGCGGGAGGGCGGTGTAAACTTACAGTTCTTCGCTTTGTTTGTTGAGCCTGAATACCGGGCTGAAAAAGCCCTGCAACGTGCCATACAACTGCTGGAAATATTCTGGCGGGAAATGGATAACAATAAAGATTATCTGACTGTTATTAAAACAAAAAAAGATTTATCCCTTGCCGTCAAAGTTAAAGATTTATCAGTTTTGCTGTCCCTTGAGGGAGGAGAGCCCCTCAGTGGGGGAGAGGAGTTCCTGTATTTTTTCTACCGGCTTGGTATACGCAGCATCGGATTAACCTGGAACAACAGCAACTGTTTTGCCGACGGGGTAGCAGCCGGAGAGTCCGCCGGAGGAATTACCGCTTTGGGTCGTGATCTTATCAGAAAAATGAACCGCCTGGGAATTGTTGTAGACGGAGCCCACCTGGCGACTAAAAGCTACTTTGACCTGCTGGAAATAGCGGAAAAACCCGTCCTGGTTTCCCACGCCAATGCTTTTTCCCTGTGCTCCCATCCCCGCAACTTAACGGATGACCAGCTACGTGCCCTGCGGGATAAGGGAGGGGTTGTAGGGCTTACATTTTATCCCCCCTTTATCAGTGAAAAGGAACCGGCAAATCTCGATAAACTGCTTGATCATTTTTGCTATATAGCAGACCTGGCAGGGACTGAAGTACTTGGCCTTGGCAGTGATTTTGACGGCATCGATCAAGTGCTCCCGGAACTGCCGGATGTCTCCTGCTTGCCGTCCTTAAAGGAAGGGCTGCGGGCAAGGGGCTTTACGGAAAAAGAACTGTCCGCCATTCTGGGCGGGAACATCGTTGATCTGCTGCTGCAAAACCTGCCGGAGAGTGATACAAAATGACCATTGTTGCCGATCTGCATATCCATACAGTTGCCAGTGACGGCCTTTTAAACCCTGCCGAAGTTGTGGAACTGGCTGCGCAGAAACGCTTAAAAGCACTGGCGGTTACCGATCATGACACCGTTGCTGCCGTTGCTGAAATTATGTTTTTCGGCAAACAGGCCGGCATAAAGGTCTTTTCCGGCATAGAATTCAGCACCGAGTACAATGACTCTGAAGTCCACATTCTCGGCTACTGTTTTGATACCCGGGCGGACACTATCAGGCAACTTATCCGCAAGCTGCAGGAAAGCCGTTTTACACGCATGGAAAAAATGATTGCCAAGCTGCGGAGCCTTGGTTATTCAATTTCCCTGGATGAAGTCCTCAGGCAGGCGGGCGGTGCCGCACCGGGCAGGCCGCATGCCGCCCGGGTACTGGTGGAAAAGGGATATTTTAAAACAATACGGGAAGTTTTTTCAGCCTTGCTGGAGAAGGGCAGGCCTGCATACACGGAACGCTTTAAGCTTACTCCACAGGAAGCCATTACCGCCATTCGCGCGGCAGGAGGCTTCGCCAGCTGGGCTCATCCCGGTCTGTCTGGGAAAAAGGAATTTTTAGCCGATTTTATTAACTGCGGACTGCAGGGAATTGAAGTATCCCATCCGGAACATACGGCAGCCCAGGAAGGGCTCTACCGGTCACTTTGCAAGCGCTACGGCCTTGTTGTCACCGGGGGATCGGATTTCCACGGGCAAAATGAAAATAATTCGCACGATCTGGCCTTGCATGGCTTGAACGAACAGGAGCTTGATGCTTTTTCCCGCCTTTGCCGTCGATAAGCGCGCACGCTGCGCCTGCATTCGAGGTTTGAAATTAAGCGATAATAAGCGAACCTCACAGAAAGCTTTTGTTTTGTCAGATGTAAATCAGATGATTTACTTCATGACTTTCGGCTTCTGTGAGGTTCATTCCTATTATGCCACGCTCAAAACAAGATATTCCTGCCATTTTATGGCATTAGGCTCCCGTGCAATAATCACAAGCGCAAGAAAAAAATACGGCAAAATTTGAATGCCAAGGCGGCTCTGATTTGTAGAAGAGATGGTATAAAAACTTGGCTTCCGCCGGTTTTTTTGTTATACTGATAACAGGCGAACATATATTCGGGGTGGTTAAATTGCGTTCTATCATCCATGTGGACATGAATGCATTTTTTGCTTCCTGTCACCAGGCCGAGAATCCGGCCTGGCGGGGAAAACCGCTGCTTGTTGCCGGAGATCCCGAAAAAAGACACGGCATTATTCTTACCGCGTCATACGAAGCCAGAAGATTTGGCGTTAAAACCGGCATCCCGGTCTGGCAGGCAAAAAAACTTTGTCCGGGTGGCTTATTTGTCCCTCCGGATCACAAGCTGTATTTGTCCTACTCCGAAAAAATACTAGCCATGTTCAGGAATTATACGCCCCTGGTAGAGCCGTTTTCAATCGATGAAGCCTGGCTTGACGTTACAGGATCATATCGTTTGTTCGGAACCGCGAAAGAAATCGGCCGGAAATTGCAGCAGCGCATACTGCACGAACTGAAAATACCCTGTTCCGTCGGTATCGGCCCCAATAAATTTTTGGCGAAAATGGCCTCAGGAATACAAAAGCCCCTTGGCATTACCGTAATCAACAAGAGCAACCTGCAGAAGTTACTCTGGCCGCTGCCCATTGAAGAAATGGTCGGAATCGGTCCCAAAACGGCCCCCATACTGAAAGAAATGGGAATTAACACTATCGGCCAGCTTGCGGCAATGCCGGAAAAACTGCTGTCCGGCCGCTTTGGTGTAATGGGGACATTCCTTTGGCAGCTGGCAAACGGACAGGACAATTCCCCGGCAGATCCCGGAGCATTGCAAACGGTAAAATCCATCGGGCATTCCGTCACGCTGCCGCGGGATATCAGTGACCCGGGGGAAATTTCCCGGGTGCTCCTGGCTTTAAGCGAGCGGGTAGGGCGCCGACTGCGGCGAAGCGGCTATACTGCCCGCAGCGTAATTTTGACTGTTAAAGACCACAATTTTGTAAGCGGCAGCAGGACAAAAACCCTTTCGGAACCTACAGTACTGACGGAAACAATATATCAGACGGCCGTCTCACTTTACAGGCAAAAATTTACGCCCTGGAGAAAAGTACGCCTGCTGGGTGTTGCCGTTGGCAAACTGCAGTTAAAAGAAGCAGGCCGGCAATTATCTCTATTCAAAAATAACAAAGAAAAACTGGACCGCCTTACCGCGGCAGCAGATGAAATCAGGGACCGTTTCGGAGACAAGGTGCTGCGCCGCGCCACACTCTGCCGGTCAGATTCAAATGGCACGATGCCCGAGACCGATGGCGATCTCATTTAAGTGCAGCAAACCGATGGCAAAAAAGATGGAAACAACCACATGCTCGCCTTTGCGAGCAATCCCAACCTTTCCCCCCACATTAAGCCCCAGCGCTTTAGGCATAATCTGAGACAGAGCTTCCCTGGCCGCCCCGGCCACTCCGCCTTCCTCCTGGTGCGTTCCGCCGATGATGCCCTCGCGCTTTGCGGCAACAACGGCACGTTCCACAACTTTCTGCACTGAAGTAATAAATTCACCGCCATAATCAACCGCGGTAGCCCTGATTCCTGCGGCGGCATAATGCTCTTTTAAAGCCCGCTCCGTTTCCCGGTCCTCAGACAGTGCAAGCCTTATAGCCGCACTGGCAATTATTTTGCTCTCAGGCTGATTCATAGGCACACCCCTGCAGAATATTTTTACTTTATTATAACAGACGGGAGGCAACAAAAAAAGCAGGCAAAGGGAGTTCTGGCCTGCCATTAACCGTTTTTTACGGCCATACCTTTTCGGCATGCATTTTGCCGCCGTCGGTGTTAAGATGATAAATACCTTCTACGCTGTCTTCTCCAAGCAGTTCTTTAACTGCCGCATATTCCGGCGGCGCAAAGCGGGCGGCAACACCGCAGGAGGAAGAGATGGCACGCGGGACAGGAATAATTTTTACTGCGATGCCTTTGGCCTGCAGCATTTTTTCAAAACGCAGGGCCTGGGAAACCGAATAAAAGGTGGCTGCATAGTAATCCGACAAATCTTCACCCTCTTTTACTGCTGTCTGCAACAATTGATTATAGCCTCATTCCGGTTAAGAAAACAATACGGATATTCGATAGTTGTCCGTTTATCCATTGAAATTAACTATACAGATGCTGCTGCATTTGCAGGAAGATGTTGACGGCAGGATTTCACAGCCAATAATGCGAAAGTTACTGGAGAAAGGTAGTGATACTTTGGAGTTTTACCATTTGGAAGTCTTTGTTGCCGTTGCCGACTGCCGTTCCTTTTCCAAAGCAGCCGAAAAGCTTTTTTTGAGCCAGCCTACAGTCAGTGCCCATATAAAAAACCTGGAAAACGAACTGCAAACTTTGCTTTTTGACCGAAAAAAGGATGACCTGCGGCTGACTCCGCCGGGCAGGACATTGTACCGTCACGCTCAGGATATTCTGGAAATGCGGAGAAGGCTGCTTTCCGACCTGGCGGCGGACGACTCGGAGGAAGAAGTTATTACCGTAGTTGCAAGTTCAGTTCCCTGTCAATATCTCCTGCCCCGGGCAATAAAGGAGTTTAAACTCGACTATCCGCATATCCTGGTAAACTTGCGCCAGAAAAACTCCCGTTCTGTCTGTGAAGACATCTTAAACTACCAGTATGCAATCGGCATAGTCGGTGAAAAAATACGGCTTCCGCAGCTTGCCTTTAAACCATTAAAAAGGGATGAACTGGTTTGTGCCATTCCACTGCTGCCCGAGTACGAAGAGCTGCTGAAAAAAGAACATCTTACTTCCAAAGACCTTCTCCGGTACAACCTGCTGGTGCGTGAACCGGGCTCCGGTACCCGTTCGCTCTTTGAGCAGGCTCTGATAAAAGCAGGCGACTCTTTGGAGAACTACCGCTATCAGGTATTTAACAACCAGGAAACCATTAAACAAGCGGTAAAACAGGGATTGGGCATTTCCGTCCTTTCCCGCTACGTGGTAGATGATTACATCCGGTTTGGACTTTTGGCTGTCCGGCCTTTGACCGGACTTGAACTGGTGCGCAATTTCTACCTGGTTGTGCACGAAAAACGCGTTCAAGCCACGGCCGTCCGGGCACTAAATGATTTTTTATGCACTTTTTTTAACAGGGAGGAAGATAATGAAAACAATCTACGCAGATAATGCCGCCACAACTTATCCCCGGCCGCCGCAGGTAATTCGCGCCATGAGCTCATATCTGCGTGATATAGGCTGCAATCCGGGCAGGGGGGGGTACAAGGGAGCCCTTGACGCAGCCCGGATGGTATATGAAGCACGTTCTGCCCTGGCTTCTTTTTTTAATGTACCTTCTCCCGAACAGGTAGTATTTACACCCAGTATCACATATTCCCTTAACCTGGTTATCAAAGGCCTGCTTTCCGACGGAGATCATGTGCTCCTTTCCTCCATGGAGCACAATGCCGTTGTTAGGCCGCTGACCCGCCTGGCTGAAAAGAACAGCCTGCAAATAGAAATTTTACCCTGCAGTCCTGAGGGAATTCTTGATCCGCTGCAGGTTAAAGAGGCTTTGCGGCCCAATACAAAACTTGTCCTGCTGACCCATGCTTCCAATGTAACCGGAACAATCATGCCGGTTTATGAGGTCGGTGAAATACTTAAACACACCGGCGTCTTTTATTGTATCGACACAGCACAGACAGCAGGCAGCGAAATTTTGGATTTCCAGGATTTGCATTGCGATTATCTGGCTTTCACAGGGCATAAAGGACTGCTCGGGCCTCCCGGCATCGGCGGACTGTGCATCAGCGAAAGGGCCGCCGAGATCACAAAACCTCTTGTGGAGGGAGGAACGGGCAGCCGCTCGGAAGATGTTCACCAGCCCGGTTTTCTGCCGGACAAGTTTGAAAGCGGTACCCAGAACGCTCCCGGCATTGCCGGTCTTTTGGCCGGGGTAAAGCTAATTACTGAAAAAGGTCTTGACAGAATAAAAAAACACAAAACGAAATTGACTGATTGCCTGCTTAATGGCTTAAAAACAATGCCGGAAGCAACGGTTTACGGCACACAAAAGGCCGAAAGCACTGCGGCCGTGGTTTCCCTGAACCTGTCGGGCATGGATAATGGAGAAATAAGCTTTATTTTGGAACAGCAATACGGGATTATGACCCGTTCAGGATTGCACTGTGCACCTCTGGCCCATAAAACCATCGGGACATTTCCACAAGGGACAATACGCATTTCCTTCGGCTTCCAAAGTAAACTTTGGGAAGTAGAGAAAATCGTTTCTGCACTGTGCGACATCCTAAAAACAGCAAGTAAAAGCTCTTGAAGCAGATGATTTTGTTAGTGTAAAATTACTTTAGGTTTTTGGAAGGATAATCTTTTAAGAAAGCGAAGAGGAACCTCACATCGAGATGAATACCCCCAAAAGGAGGCAGAGGTTCCTCATGGGTGTAGTTCGCTTAGTAGAAGCAAAAGTCCTTTCGGTAACTGAGAAGATTTTAAAGGTTTTAGGAGATGGCATTGACTTTCTAAATTTTGAAGCTCCACTGAAAAAAGAGCTGGATAACCTAGGTTGTGAGTTGCTTCTGTCTCTTCTACACATCT
>DGEC01000020.1:2053-22582 GCA_002385745.1 Firmicutes bacterium UBA3936 | reverse complement strand
TAAAGTAATTTTACACTAACTTAAACGGCCGGCCTGCCGACTTTTTGACCGGAACATAAAACCGGCCCTTTGCGTCTAAAAGAGCGGAGGAGGGATGAAATGATGCTGAAAGCTAAACTTTTGAAAAGCATAATTGTCTCCATATGTGTGATATTTGTTTTAGCGGCGGGAGCTATAGCCGCCGCCCAGGGCGGGTTATTTCAGCCTGTTGATTTTGACCTGCGGCAAAAGGAACCGCTGCCGGAGACTGAACAGGAGATCAAATCCTTAAAGCAGCAAATTTCCAAACTGGAAGAGGCCCTTGCGGCGCAAGACGCCACGACAGCCGTAAAGAGATGGGTCGAGGGCGTAAAAGCAAGAAACGGTGCCCTGCAGTATGCCATGCTGACTTCCGGCTTGAAAGCCAAGATGCATAAAGAACTTTCCGCCGGCGGCTGGACCACCGGAACATCAAGCCCCTGGGTGAAGGACTATCAAATTATTGCCAAAAAAATCGGCACAAAGACAGCGCACTTTGAAGTGGAATTTACCTGCACCGATTCTACGGGCAGTCAATTTACAAGCAAAGATGTTCTTGCCCTGACCAAACAGGACGGCTGCTGGTATATATCCGGCATAAACGATGAAAAAGACGAATTTGCCGAAGGAATCAGTTTTGCAAAGGGAATCTACAGGCCCGACTTTGCAAAGCTGCCAGCAGAAATTAAGGACTGGGTCGAATGCTCCCGGCGGATTGCGTCCGCGCAGGAAAAACACTATAACGGCTTCAGGTTTGTTTTAGTCACCGCAGGGGAGAAACCTACAGGCGGCTACGACGTGGAGATTACTGAGGCAGTCGAAAAAGAGGGCAGGCTTGAAGCGAGGGTTAAAATGACTGCGCCCGGCAGGGATGATATTGTCATAGCAGCTCTTACCTATCCCTTTGATTTGGTGATTGTTGAAGAAAAAGATCTGCCCTTGCATTTTGTAGATGTAGATGATCCCGGCAGGCACTTTATGAGGCTTGCAGGCCTGGATGCGCTGGAGATGCCCATTGCCGCTGAATCGGAATGGATAAAGGTATTTACCCCCGCACCCGGCGACAGCGTCAGCGGTAAGGTCAGCCTGACCGGCATCGCCAGTGTCTTTGAAGGCACTGTCAGCTACGAACTGTTGACCGGGGAGGGCAGTGTTGTTGCGCAAGGCTTTACAACAGCCGCCATGGGGGACTGGGGTTTCTTTGAGGAGGAAATAGTACTTCCGGCCGGCTTGGACGGGCAGCGGCTTGTTTTACGGCTCTACAGCCTAAACGCCAAAGACGGCTCGCCGCTCTTTACGGTTGAAATCCCGCTGGCAGCCGTAAAATAAAACAATAATAAAAGAAGGCTTGCTTTTGAGCAGGCCTTTTTTTGTTTTCCGGCGCTCCTTGTATCCCGGCGGGGGCGGGGTTTGGGCGGAAGGGGAATTTATGCTTGTCAACTGCCATGCAGTACGATATGATTTCACTAAGGTATTTTTAATATTCCCTGCCCGTAGTTGCCCTTTTTTTGTTTTTTTGCAGTAATGTAAAGAGCCGCAGACAAAGCCCGGTGATCCGATTAATGTTTAATTTATTTTTGAAAGGAGATTTATTGATGCGATCCAAGTACACAAGACTCTTCTCCCCAATCCGTATTCGCGGTGTAGAATTCAAGAACCGCATTATTCTGGCACCGCCTTCCCCGAACCACGCAAGTCCTGAGGGGCTGGTAACACCCCAGTTTGTTGACTGGTTCCGCATGTTTGCCCGCGGCGGTGCGTCCATCCTCTATGTGGGCAACTCCTCCATTGACATCACGGAATGCAAAGATGAAGAACGCCAGCTGGACTTAAGCAAGGATGTCTGTGTCCTGCCGCTGTCCTGGTTTGCGGAAATGGCGAAGGAGTATGACTGCCACGCTTCACTCGAAGTCAACCATAACGGCAAAGACACAACATTTGAAGCAGTTGGCCACCTGCCGTATTCCTCCAGCCCCATTCCCGGCGACAGTGAAAAAATGCGCGCCGCCATGGAAGGCCGGGAACCTTACATCCCCATTGAAATGGACCAGAAAAAAATCGATGAGACTGTTATGAAATACGCCATGGCCTGCAAGCGCATGCAGAGAGCCGGCATGGATATTGCGCTTATCCACGGCGGCCACGGCAACCTGATTTCCCAGTTTACATCTCCCCATTACAACAAGCGTACGGACAAGTACGGCGGCTCCCTGGAGAACCGGGCGCGTTTTGCAATTGAGGTTGTCGAGAAGGTGCGCGAGTTATGCGGAGAAAACTTTGTTATCGACTACCGCATTTCTGCAGATGAAATTATTGAAGACGGCATGCGCTTTGAAGAAACGCTGAAGCTGATGAAAATCCTGAAAGAGCACGGCGTTGATATGTTCAACATTTCAGCCGGGCTGCACTCCGAAGGCCTGATGAAATACATGCGCTACTGGCTCCAGGATTACACAATGCCGCGCGGTTACAATGTGCACTGGACAGAAAAAATTAAGGACTACTTCCACGGGGACATTATCCTGACGGCCGTCGGTTCCATTATGAACGTAGACCTGGCGGAAGAATACCTTGCCAAAGGCTTCTGCGATTTCATAGCCATGTGCCGTCCGCTCATGGCCGATCCTGATTTGCCGAGGAAAGCGGCAGCCAATCGCCCTGAAGACATCCGCCCCTGCCTGCGCTGCGATGAGTGCGCCAAGCGGCTCGGCATGCCGAGAGTTATCAACTGTGCCGTCAACCCCATTTCCGGCATGACAAGCTACCTGCGCGACGGTCAGGTTCCCGTCGCCAGGGAAAAGAAAAAAGTTGCCGTTGTCGGCGGCGGCCCGGCAGGGCTTACGGCAATGCATACGCTTATTGAGCGCGGACATGACGTAACACTTTACGAAAAAACCGACCGCCTCGCCGGGCTGATCAACGCTGCGGCGGCGCCTGCCATTAAAATTGACATGAAGGACTACCTGAAGTGGCTGAATGTCCAGGCGCAAAAGGTCATCAAGGCCGGCAAGGCAAAAGTCCTGCTCAACACCGAAGCAACTCCGGAGATGCTTGAGCTGGAGGGCTATGACGCCATTATCATTGCTATTGGCGCCGAACCCTATGTTCCCGAAAACATTCCCGGCATTGACAAGCCTCATGTTATGTGGGCCGCCGACGCGCAAACAAAATTCCGCGACAAAGTCGGTCAAAAGGTCGTTGTTGTCGGCGCCGGCGAAGTCGGCCTGGAAGCCGCCCATGATTTTGCCAGCGAAGGCAAGGAAATCGCGGCAATTATTGATATGATGCCCAACCCGCCTTTCCTCTTCAGCCCGATACCCAAGCTGCTTGCGGATATGGGGATTACCGCGCAATACGGGACAACTCTGGTTGAAGTTACGGATAACGGCATTATTGCCAAAGGTCCGGACGGCAAGTTGTTTGAAATTGAGGCGGATACCGTGCTGCTTGCCATGGGCATGCGCATTAACCGGGAGCTCATTGACCGGATGCGCCACTGCGCGCCGGAAACAGAGTGCTTTATTGTCGGAGACGCCAAGAGAGTCGGCGGCAATATTACCGCCGCAGTCAACGGCGCCTTCCAGGCGGCGCTGCATATCTAAAAGCCAACCGGCGCAAAAAGCAATTCCTCCTTTTAGCCGTTCCCGTGAGCGGCTAAAAGGAGGAGTCTTTTGCAGAAGAACTGCACGAAAGCAGGGTAAATTGTGATTGGAGGATAGCAATGGATACTTCTTCTGTTCTTTTTGCCTTCGGACTTACCTTGCTGGCCGGCTTGGCAACGGGGATTGGCAGTTTACTGGCCTTTTTTACCCGCAGCACCAATACTCGTTTTTTATCGGCAGCACTGGGCCTTTCTGCAGGGGTAATGCTTTATGTTTCTTTTATGGAAATCTTCCCCCAGGCCCAGGATTCGCTTGTCTTGGCTTTAGGGAAAACCGGCGGCTCCTGGGCGGCGCTGGGTGCCTTTTTTGCCGGAATTCTTGTCATTGCCCTGATCGACCGCCTGGTGCCTGCCGGGGATAACCCTCATGTCATTAAAAAGGTGGAAGAACTCCACCAAAAAACACCCCAAAGCCGCCAAATGATGCGTGTCGGTATTTTTTCGGCACTGGCAATAGCCATTCACAACTTCCCGGAAGGCCTGGCCGCATTTGTCTCTGCAGTCCGCCAGCCTGCGCTTGGCGTTGCCATAGCCATCGCCATTGCCATACATAATATTCCGGAAGGAATTGCCGTTTCCGTGCCGGTATATTTTGCCACCGGCGACCGGAAAAAAGCCTTTTTTCTTTCCTTTTTGTCCGGTCTTGCCGAGCCCTTGGGTGCGGTATTTGGCTACCTGTTTTTACTGCATACCGTCAATGATGTTATTTTCGGGACTCTCTTTGCCATGGTTGCGGGCATTATGGTTTTTATCTCGCTTGACGAACTTTTGCCCACGGCAAGGGAATACGGCGAAGAACATGTAGCCATCTATGGTACTGTTGCCGGAATGATTATCATGGGAGTCAGCCTGCTCCTGCTCGGGTAATGTTCAAAACCTGCCCTGATTACCGCGCAGAATTGAATTAAAGGCGAAAAAAAAGGATTATTTTAGTTCATATAGAATTTTACTGGCAGTAAAAGTATAAAAATTAATAGCTGTTTTTCAGGTGCCCCGCGGAGGGGAGAATAGGGAACCGGGTGCAAATCCCGGGCGGACCCGCCACTGTAATGGGGAGGCGGCACGAAAGCCACTGGTTAAGCCGGGAAGGTGTGCTTGCCGATGAATCTGAGCCAGGAGACCTGCCTGAAAAAATTAAACGTGGGTGATGGAAAAGCTCACGGTCTTAGGCGACCGTGAGCTTTTTTCCATAAAGGGCAAGAATATTAAATACTTATGGTACAGGAGGAAACAAAAATGACTGCTAAAAAACTAACCGTTCTGGCGTTGCTTGTAGCCTTGTGTGCAGTGGGAGGATTTATTAAAATTCCAAGTCCCACAGGTACAGTTGCCCTTGATTCCCTGCCGGGATTTCTGGGGGCGGCGCTCTTTGGAGGGTGGGGCGGTGCAGTAGTCGGATTTTTGGGCCATCTTTTCAGTGCCGCTACTGTTGCTTTCCCGTTCGGGATAGCCATCCACCTGTATGTTGGAGTGCAAATGGCGGTATATGTCAGCATTTTCGGCTACCTGTACCGGAAAGGCTACAAGATACCGGCCGTTATTGCCGGCGTGGCTTTAAACGGTGTGGTAGCTCCCTTGCTTTTGGTGCCCATTTACGGGTCGGGCTTTTTCCTTGCGATGCTGCCGTCGCTGTCCGTCGGTTCAGCCGTTAATATTGTTTTGGCCGCCGCCCTGGCGCAAGTGAAAGTTCTGCAGAGGATGGGCGAAAATGCCGCAAATTAAAAGCTTTCGCGACTTGACGCTAATCGAAACAGACAGCGATCATACCTTTGTCATTGCCTGCGATTCACTGGGTGCCATCGGGTCCAAAGAAGCGGACTACCTAAAAACAACGGCAAATATCGTAGGCCGCTGCACTGTGCGCGTGCCCCTGCTGGAAGTTGTGGCGGCAGGGGCAAAACCGCTGGCCATTGTGAACACTTTAAGCGTGGAAATGGAGCCGACGGGCAGAGCTATTTTAAGCGGTATCCGGGAGGAGCTTGCGGCTTCCGGCTTTCCGGATATTGTCATTACAGGCAGTACGGAAGAGAACGTGCCAACCAGGGAAACCGGTGTGGGCATTACGGTTATCGGGGAAGCAAAGACGACAGCTTTGCGGCTGGGAAAGGCAAGGGCCGGGGATACCGTTTATTGTCTTGGGAAGCCCAGGGTGGGGTATGAGGTCTTGGGAGCGGTTGTGCCGGACGTGCCGCTTGTAAATAAACTGCTGGAAGAAGAATGGATACATGAAATTCTGCCCGTAGGTTCCAGGGGAGTGCTGTATGAGGCCGGGCAGCTGGCCGCCGGTGCAGGAGGCGAATTGCAGCTCCGGGCAGACGAGGATTTGGATATCCGGAAATCTGCCGGGCCAGCCACTTCCTTGCTTTTGGCGGCGGAAGATGAACGGGCGGCTGATTTGCGGGAATTGAGCGGGTTGGAAGTCTATAGAGTCGGCAGCATTATTTCCGGGGCATCCCGGTGATAAAAATCATCATATCCTTTGCCAACGGGCGCGTAACATAGTAGAATATGACTAAAAGACCGGTTTAGCCGCCGAATTAAGGGCAAAGGAGTGAGAATGCATGGTGGATCAAAGCACTGTGGAAAGACTAAAAGACCTGGCATGTGAAGCAAGAAAGAATATCTTAAGGCTTTGTCATAAAGGGGCTACGCATATTGGCGGCGATCTTTCCATGGCAGATATGATGACTGTATTGTACCAGTACGGCATGAAATACGACCCCAAAAGGCCTGACTGGGAAGAGCGCGACAGGTTTATCCTGAGCAAAGGACACGGCGCAGGCTGCCTTTATGTGACCCTTGCCATGGCCGGTTATTTTTCCATGGATGAAGTTTTGGCCAAATACAGGGAACCCGGCAGCCCCTTTGGCGAGCATCCTTCCAGTGAAGTTCCCGGAGTTGAAATCTCTACCGGTTCGCTGGGCCACGGCCTGTCCGTCAGTGTAGGCCTGGCCCTGGCAGCCAGGCTTGACGGCAGGGGAAACAGGGTTTTTACATTAATGGGGGACGGTGAGACCCAGGAAGGCTCGGTATGGGAAGCGGCCATGGCGGCAGCGCACTATGAACTGGGCAACCTGGTTGCCTTTGTCGACAGGAACAGAATCTCCCTTGACGGTGAGACCGAGAAGCTACTGAGGCTTGAGCCCTATGCAGAAAAATGGAGAGCCTTCGGGTGGAATGTAGTGGTCATAGACGGGCATGATATTGAGCAAATTGTGGCTGTTTTTGATAATTTGCCGCCGGTGGATTCCAAAAAGCCGACGGTTGTGATCGGCAAAACGGTAAAGGGGAAAGGTGTGGCCTCGATGGAGAATGATGTCAACTGGCATGCGGGCTCCATTGATGCCGATTTCCTCGCCAGGAGCTGCGCCGAACTGGATGAAGCCAGAAGAAGAGAGCGGGGTGAATAATTATGGCGCAGGAAACATTTCAATTTTTTTCACTGATAGAAAAGATGTCGGCCAGGGAAGTGTACGGGAAAAAACTGGCTGAAATAGGAAAGACTAATGACAGAATAGTTGTCCTCACCGCGGACCTGATGCGCAGCAATAAAACCGGAGATTTTATGAAAGCCCATCCCGACCGGTTCTTTAACATAGGCATAGCGGAGCAGAACATGATGGGGATAGCGGCAGGGCTGGCTTTGGACGGCAAGCTGCCCTTTGTTTCTACCATGGCCACATTTGCTACAATGCGGGCCTGTGAACAGGTACGGACAGATATCTGCTATGCCAACCTGCCGGTGAGAATAGTGGCCACGCACGGCGGGCTAACCACCGGCGCGGGCCCGACCCACTACGGACAGGAAGATTTGGCCATTATGCGCTCCCTGCCCAATATGACTGTAATTGCTCCGGGCGATCCCAACCAGATTGGGAAAGTCGTCGAGGCCTCCATTGAATGGGAAGGCCCCATGTATATCCGCATCGGCCGCGGCGGCGAGCCTGTGGTTTACAAGGAAGACTACACATATGAAATCGGCAAGTCCATAACCGTCAGGGAAGGCGACCATATCACGCTGATTGCTACCGGCAGCATTGTCTTTTATGCCGTCGCAGCGGCGGAAATGCTGGCCGCGGAAGGCATCCGGGCGAGAGTCATTGATATGCATACCATTAAACCGCTGGACAGGCAGGCCGTCATCAAGGCCGCCAAGGAAACGGGCGCCATTGTCACGGCTGAGGACCATAATATCTACGGTGGGCTGGGCAGCGCCGTTGCCGAGGTACTGGCGGAAGAAGGGCTTGCCTGCAAGTTCAGGCGTCTCGGTATTCCCGACCTCTTTGCCGGCTACGGTGAACCGGAATACCTTTATCATCTTTACGGCTATGATGCGGAAGGGATATGTTCCGCCGCCAAAGCTTTGCTTTAGCGCTGCCTCTGGACAACGTCTCAGGACAAAAGCAACGGAGCTTCTCACCCGGAAAAATAAAGGGTAATTAAAAAGGCTTCTGAAGAAGCCTTTTTAATTACCCTTGTTAGGATGTCCTGTACTGTAGCGGTTTCAGTGCGGTGTTTGTCTTTTTGCCTCTCAGTTTATCACCGCTGCCTGGACTTTGGCCTCCACTTCCGCGACTAATTCATGGATGCCTTCAGTCAGGGGATAATCAAGGATTTGTTTTCTGATTTGCTTGGGGAACAAGCGGTCAATGTCCTCCGGGAATTGATTGCCGTTGCCCGGCAGGAGGTGGCCTCTGATTTTAAGGCTGT
The DNA here is from genome assembly GCA_002385745.1 of Firmicutes bacterium UBA3936. GTDB lineage: Bacteria > Bacillota > Dethiobacteria > Dethiobacterales > Dethiobacteraceae > DTU027. The sequence continues at coordinate 14,193 of DGEC01000020.1, read as the reverse complement.
TATTTTCTTCCGCCACATTCAGGACAACCGGTACGGAGACGCCGGTGCCCTTCTGCAGCTCGCCTATTTCCCTGTAATATTCCTGGATAAAAGCCCAGAGATAAATTTTGCCTTCCTGACGGTCAGAAAGCAGCACTCTGTGCGCGCTGAAGATTTTGCCTCCATAAGCCGGTTTGATAATCTCCTCTGCCAGATAAGTTTCTATAATATTCTGGTCTGCTTTTGTCAGGGCATAATTATCCATGCTCACCACATGCTGGCAACCGGTTGCAAGCAGCAGGGGAAACAGCATCAGAGGCAGAACAGTGGATAGGTGTTTTTTAACTGGCACTTTTAAACCTCCTGTAAGTGGCTTTGCCAACTCCTCCAAAAGCAGGATTTTTTGTAATATTATTTATATCACATTTTACAGCACAGGGCAAATAAAATTCTTAAATATCATCCTGCCGTAATTCGGGGTAATTAATAATCAAAGCTTATAAATCGATACAGTATATGCTTTGTAGCAGCTGAATATATAATTTTGCCCGGTAAATTTGATGCTTTATTTTTGGAATATAATGTTATATGATAAAAGCAAATTTACCGGCAGGAGGGGGAAGAAATGACAAAAACCGTCAGAGTGCCGTCTTCAGGCAGGCCTTTTAAAAATAATGCCACATACTGTGTCGGCAGCGGCAGGATGGGACTTGCCCTGCAAAAGGAATACACGGATCATCTGAAGATTGTTCAGGAAGCCATTGGTTTTCGCTATATCCGGGGGCACGGGCTGTTTTGCGATGATGTGGGCATCTACCGTGAATACGAAATGGACGGGAAAACATATCCTTTTTATAATTTCACCTATCTTGACCGCATCATTGACTCTTATCTTGAGCACGGCATCCGGCCCTTTCTGGAACTTGGCTTCATGCCGGAAAAACTGAAATCGGGTGACCGGACAATCTTTTATTGGAAGGGCAATGTTACGCCGCCCGCTTCCTATGAAAAATGGGCGGAACTGGTTAAACGGACATTGGAGCATTTCATACAGAGATACGGCAGGGATGAAGTCCTGACATGGCCGCTTGAAGTCTGGAACGAACCCAATATTCCTTTCTGGGCGGGAACCATGGAGGAGTATTTCAAACTTTATGATTATACCGCGAGAGCCGCCAAGGAGGTAGATGAGGGCTTCCAAATCGGCGGGCCGGCCATTTGCGGCGTGGAAACGGAAAAATGGCTCAGATCCTTTTTCGAACACTGCATAAAAAACAAGACGCCGCTGGATTTCATAACCCGCCACTGCTACACGGCCAACCAGCCAACGGCACAGGGACACTACTTCTACCATACCATGAGGGACCCCGGCGTCATGATGAACTGCGGGAAACCCGCAGGATTATGGAGGATTATCCGGAGATTGCCGGGCTACCGCTGCATATTACGGAATTTAACAGCTCCTATTCGCCGCTTTGCCCGGTGCATGACACTGCTTTCAATGCGGCCTATATTGCCCGCATTTTAAGTGAAGCGGGCGAATACGCCGATTCCTACTCCTACTGGACTTTCAGCGACGTTTTCGAAGAAATGGATGTTCCCAAAGCGGTTTTCCACGGCGGCTTCGGCCTTGTTGCCCTGAACTCAATAAAGAAACCCACCTTTTATACCTTTGAGTTCTTTTCCGAAGCGGGAAAGGAACTGCTCTACCGCGATGAGCACCTGCTAAAGGATGAGGACAGGTACGCAATTATCGGCTGGAACTGGCACGACATGCGGGATAACAAGCCTTGCCCGGCAAGAAATTACGTCCTGCAGCTGCCCGCATTGGGCAGGCAGGCGGTGCTGGTTAAAAAAGTTGTGGGCGGGGCCTGTGCCAACCCGCTGCAGACCTGGAGCAACCTTGGCAAACCCCGCACTTTAGACAGGAAGCAGCTGCAGGTACTGCGGGCCGCCGCTGAACCCTGTCAAACCGATGCCAAGCTGTTTGAGCAAAACGGAATTTATGAAGTGGAGCTTTCAATTTCCTGCAACTGCCTGTATTATCTGGAAATCATGCCTGTAGAGGACATGACGGCCACTTATTTGAGCTTTGATGCCGGCGAATTCTACGGGCTGAAGTAAATCGGCATGAGTTTGGACAAGACAGTGGAAAAGGCGGAAGAAAACATGACGGTGGCCATTATAGACGGGGGGAACAGTTCTCTCGCCAGATTTTTAAAAGAACAGGAAATCCTGAAACCGGTGGAATCAACGGCTATTGAAGATGACCTGAAAAACGGTGATATTCTGCTTGCTGTGGAAATACCGGCCGGGCTTGACGAGAGTATTGCAGCGGAAAGGCCGGTTACGCTGGTGCTAACCTATGACAATGCCAGTCAGGCCTCGCAACTGGCCATGAATACCGTTAGGAATTTGATTGACAGTTATGCCGCCGCCATTGTCAGGCAGCGGCTGGAAACGAGAAATATTGGCGAAGAGCTTCTGACGCCGGTCCTTATTGAAACCAGACTCACCGATAAAGAGGCGGGCATGGGCAAGTTTATGCTTTCCCTGCTTCTGCCCTTAATGCTGGTTACTTTTTGTGTTTCGGGCCCCATGGGGGCGGCCGTGGACCTGGGCGCCGGGGAAAAAGAGCGGGGAACGCTGGAACCCCTGCTGACAACGCAGGCAGGACGCCTGTCATTGCTCTGGGGCAAGTTTATAGCCGTCACCATAATGGGTCTGCTGGGCACTGCGGCTTCCTTGGCCGGCCTTTATATTACTACGCGGCTGGACATAGGACTGTTTCAGGGCGCCAGTGTTTCTTTGGAAGTGAAAAACATCCTGCTCATTGGCATAGTCATAATGCTTATGACTATGGTCTTCAGCGCCCTGGAACTGGCCATCAGCATCTTTGCCCGCTCCTTTAAAGAGGCCCAGACTTATCTCTCGCCGCTGATGATGATTTCCTTTGTCCCGACCTATGCCACCTACATGCTGGATGCCAAGAATATCGACCTGTTTTATTTCCACATCCCACTGGCCAATATTACCTGCATTATCAAGGAATTCCTGGCGGGAATATACAACTATACCCATATGGGGATTACCTTTGCCTGGATTATTGTCTACATTGTGGGAGCCATACTTTTTGCCCGCTATATGTTTGGCAAGGAAGAAGTGGTCTTCCGCGCCTAGCATCTGAAAAAGAGCGGCTGATGCCGGGCGGAAAACAGCGCGGGGCAATTGCCCGCGCTTTGGCTTAAAGAGAAGCTTGCGCTTGTTTTTTAGCTAAGAAAATTGGATATGGATAAAGCCCCTTACATTATGCCAGGGGCTTTTCTTTTCTAGCTGTCAACGGGACTGAACGGGGTACGGAGGCCACTGCGGCGAGAAGTCAGGGCATTCGGAAAGGACTTCTTCACAATCCGGTGGTTCGGGGCAGAAGCCGTATGCCGGGATCATTAGCTGTACATTGGCCAGCAGCCTTAAAACAGTATATTTACCTACACAGGCTATTATTGTGGTATTAAGTACACCATATTCCAACTCTTCACTTTGCACAAAGGCTTGCAGACATTCCAGAAAGGGGATGTCACATACCACAACCAAACCGTTTTCTCCGGCACGGGGCATGTTGAAAGTCTTGATGACGGTTGTTTCCTGAGTTAAATCCTCAGTGGTTCCGTCCTGAAGTATTACACGTACCGTGGTGCTGAAAGTCGTTGTTACACGTACCCTGCCGCTGTTGACTACTTCGCAGGTGGGACCGGCGACAATTTCAACATTCAGGCAAATTACGTCTTCAACCGGGTTCTCCGGGTCAGCTTCAAAGGTAAATTCAATCGTTTCAACCTGCACATTTTTACACTCGTCATAGATCTTATCGACAGCAATACACACAATTTCCGTGGGCGGAGGACAACCGTACACCGGATCGCATTCGGGGCTGGATATCGGCTACCTGTATGACATTAAGTCCGCTTATTTTAATACTACTGTCCTTCGTCGTGTCTATAACCTCCTTTCTACCGTGGTATGTTGACCGGACTTTGATCAGGTTCAATCACAATATATGCTTTGTTGGCATGAAGTGTGCAGTAATTGCTCTAATTTTAGTTCATAGTCTGCTGCCGGAATGCATAATAGTGAATATAAACAAAGCGGCATGAAAGGAGGTTGTAAAAGCATGTATTCCAGCCTGCCTTATTTCTGCAGTATAAACAATAAGGAGATTTTTGCAGCCATAAATAAACAAAAAGCCCTGGTTTTCTGCACACGCAGCGCCCGGGGAGAGTGGGGAAAGGAAACGGTATTGCTCTCAGATTGCAAGGAGTTTTATACAGCCTGCGATTACAAAGGCATGCAGCATATTTTTGCCAAAGGCCTTGACGAGAGCTTTCATTACTTTGTGCTGGAAAACGATCTTGCAGATGCGCAGCCGTTTGTGCCGGAACAGGTAGAAAAAATATACGCACTGGCCTTTTCCGCCTTTGCCGCAGAAGGCTATATGCTGGTTTTAAGAGAAAACAGCATGAACGCAGCCTTGTTCTATACTGCCGATGACAGCTGGCGGCAGAAGATTCAGCTGCCTGGGATGTCCTTTTCTCCCTATTGCATGGCTGTAGACAGGAACGGCAGCATTCATCTTGTTGCTTTAAACGAGCGGGAACACTGCTTGTCATATTTCATCTACAGCAGGTATTTCAGAGCTTTGCAAAACAAATTTGTGCTGGACATCTTGTCTGAATGGCCAGTGCCCCTGGCGGTATGGCTGGATGAGGGACAAAACATCCATATAGCCTGGTATAACGGGGAGAAAGTGGTTTGCAGAATGAAAAGCACAGGCGGCTGGCCTGCCGTTGGCTGGCATTCCGAGAAAAGTTTTGCCGTTGAATCGCCTCCCCAGTTTCTTTCCTTTTGTTCTGCCGGAGGGGAAGTGTTTCTCTGGGGCAAAATGGCAGAAAACCGTATTTTGATATATGATGTTTTGCATGATGAACTTAGCAGCCTGGAACCTGCAGCGGAACATAGCCAGTTGATTCGTACCGGCAGTCCGGGACAGGCAAACCTTAACCTCACCAATGACGGGCTGCCCGAGAAATGGCTTTTCCCGCCCCGGGCACCCGCCAGGGACGCGGAAAGCACAGGGCCAAGGGAGGATGAAAGCCAGCTGATAATACATGCCCGGCGGCTGCTTGCGGAAAAAAACAGCTGGAAAGCGCACTGGCTCAGAAAGAAACAACTCTTGCCCAGTACAGGACGATGCTGGGGATGGCCAAGGAGCATAAAACAAAACAGATTGCGGTCCTCAAAGAGCAGCTAAAGCAGCTTGAACACAAAGTACGTGTTCACCAAGAAGAAATAAAAGAAAGAAATAAATACTTAAGGATAAAAGAGGATGAACTGAAAAAAACAAGCAGGGAGCTTGCCGAGAGCAGGGAAAAAATACGCATGCTGGAGGCGCAGCTCAATAAAGAAAGGCTGCATGCGCAGGAACTTGTTTTAAAGCTTGGCGAACTAGAGAAAAAACTGGAAAACAGTGAAAGCTTCTGGGGAAAAATAAGCGGGTTTTTGCGGAAGATAAGTCCGGATTAATTTTTTCACATCCTCCTTTAGTGCTTCATACAATAGGACACAAAGGGGGAAAAAAATGAACGTTCTTCATTTAAACCGTTTTTTTTCTCGGGGCAGACCACACATGTTTTTTCCCTGGTCAAAGAGCAGCAAAGGCAGGGCCTGAAAGCCTACCTGGCAATGGACGGTTTCCCTTCAAAGCAGTCCCTGGCCTTGTACCGGGATTTGCTGGACGAATTGGGGGCTGTTATCAACAGAGCAAGCGATAAGGCCGCTTTAATGCGGTATATTAAAGAAAAAAAAATAGACCTGATTCATGCCCATTCTTCCTTAACTTATCCCCTGGCAAAAACCCTGGCCGGGAGAATGAGAATTCCCTATGTAATAACCTGCCACGGACTTGGTCTGAATAAACCGGAAAACAGACCGTACCTGCGTGATGCCCGGGCGGTGATCTGCATTTCGCCGCGGGTGGCAGGCACGGTAAGAAGCTATGCAAAGAATGTGTCTATTATTCCCAACGGTGTGGATCTGCAGGAATTCAGGCCGGATGTAAAGAGCGGGCCTGTAAAAATTGCCTTTGTTGCGCGGATTGATCACAGGAAGCAAAGGGGTTACGAACAATTTTGCAAGGCCGTTGACCTTCTGGACAACGTGGAATTCTATATTGCCTCAAACAAGACTTCTCCAAGCAAGACTGCCCGGCATCTGGGCTGGACCAATGAAGTTGCCTCTTTGCTTGCCAAGACCGACATTGTAGCCGGGACAGGAAGGGCAATCATGGAAGGACTTGCCGCCGGAAACGCTGCCGTTGTCATCGGCCAGACTTATCAGGGGATACTGACTCCTGAAAAGGCTGCCAACAAACAATTTCTTGATGTCAGCGGGCTGGCAGGCCGCAATGTTTGCTACCGCACCATTTTTTATGACCTGGCAGGGCTTGTTAAAAACAGGCCCTACCTTAGACAGCTGCAGAAATTCGGCCGCAAGCTGGCGGCAGAGAAGTTTAACATTAAAATTCATGCAACACGCGTAATTCAAATATATAAGGAAGTAACAGGCTGATTTACCGGCAAAGAAAGCCCGCCCCGGCAATAAAAGGGGAAAAGCCTCAAAACACCGGAGTTTTGAGGCTTTTTCAGATTTGTTATGTTTTTTTGGGAAAACTTTTGACTGTGGCTGCCTGATTAAGCAATGCGGGTACCTGTGAATGAAGTTGGCGGCCCCATTGAGGTTTCGATTACTCCGGAAATCTTGTCGCCGTCTACTGTTCCTTTAAAGAAAAATTCGGTTTTACCCATGGGCGACTCCATAACCTCGGTAAATTCAAAATTATTGCCGTCGACTTTGCCGTTTTGAATCTGAAGTACCTGCCCCATTACTTCATTGGTTCCCGTCAATACATTCCCGTCTGTCCTAAAATGAAGCACTGCTTCTGTTTTGCCCATTTGAGATTCTGAGACAATTTTGTAGCTGCCGTCAATCGCCATTGTTCTCCTCCTTATAAATTTTTTTGCTATAACCGCCCCCAGGGCGTATTGTTTTGTTTGAGCGCATTATTAATAGTCTAACATACAAGAAGCTAGAAGCTTGTCAAAATTAGTCGTCTATTTTTCTGTCCATTGTAAAATTTTCTTAAAATTCAGACTGTCCCGCCCAGAGATATATGTGCCGGTACCGCCGGTATTTGGTACATTTTTACCTTGTTTTCATAATTATAGCAAACAGGCTGTTTTTATGCCAGTAATTATTTCCCCTGCCGTCTCCGGCAGGATATTTCGCTGCACTGCAGAATTAAAACCATATCTGCCATGTTTTTCCTGAAACTGCCCAAGCCCGGGAAAGCCAATATCCGGAATATTATTTTTAGGAAGAAACACCGCAGAATATTAAAATATAATTTATCATCGGAAATGAGCCTGAGCGGAAGCATCATCTGAGTAAATATCTGTTCAGAGTGCCGGAGGAGCCTGGGGAGGGTGATTAAGGGATGCCCGCTTCTGCAAAGGAAAGCCCAAAAAACCTGGCTTTCAGGCGGGCCGCCTGGCATTCCAGCGCGGCTAATTACGACAATACTGCCCATCTTGTTACATACGGGGACGACGGTACGTATCCAAACTCCTGGATCAGCCAGGGCAGCGGCCGGGAATGGATCTACATAGATCTTGGCGCCGCTTCGCAGATTGCCGTGGTGACTGTTTGCTGGGGGAGCAATTATGCTTTATGCTACCATATCCAAACAGCGGATAATGCCGGGGACTGGACAACAATTGCCTCCGCCAAAGGCGCGCCAAACAGCTGCATTGAGACAAAAATACCTGCGGCAAGGGCCAGATATGTCAGAATCCTCTGTGAGGAGTCTTCAGGAGAAAACTATATTATTAGAGAAGTCAAGGTTTTTGGTACAAATGACCTGCAGTACAAACTTGCTCCGCTGCCGCCCCCGGAGGCGGACGGCAGGCAGAAGCTGACAGGCGGCAACTGGAAAGTGGAGCGGGCGGCAAAAATTAAGGAAAGCGGCGAAGTCCTCTCGAGGACCGGATATGATGACTCCGGCTGGCTGCCTGCCGTGGTTTCGGGCACCGTGCTTGTTTCCTACCTGAAGGCCGGGGCGGTTTGCGACCCCAATTACGACGACTGGCAGAACCAGGTTTTCGATGCCTATTTCACCGCCGACTTCTGGTACCGCAATAGTTTCGTTATTCCCGCGGACAAAAAAGGCAAGGAAGTGTTCCTCAATTTTGACGCCGTTAACTGGAAAGCCGATGTTTACTTCAACGGGCACTACCTGCCAAATCCGCTGCCCGGCAGGATAAAATCCATTGAAGGCGCATTTATCCGCGCCAAGTTTAACATCACCAAGCTGGCAAACTTCGGCGCGGAAAACTGCCTGGCCGTCTATATCTACAAGAATGATACTCCCGAATATGGTTACTTGATGCCGGGGCCAAACGGCCCGGTCTTCAGAAACAGAAGCGACAAGGGAGAAAAAATCATGGTTTCAACACAGGGGCTGGCAGAAGGCCCCTGGAACAACGGCGGGCGTCTTGGCCTGGATAATCCCACCTTTCATGCCTCCGTCGGCTGGGACTGGTTGCCCACAATCCGCGGGCGAAATGCCGGCATCTACAACGAAGTTTACTTAAGCTACAGCGGCGGGGTTGAAATCTGCGACCCCTGGATGGAAACAAAGCTGGACATCAAGAAGAAAAGAGCCCGGATCGGTGCCGTAAATCTAGCCTTGGGCAAAAAGGTTGCAGCCTCAGTCAATGCGGATGAAGTGCAAAATATTGTCTCCGGCAGCCCGGATAAGGAGTGGCTGATGAAGGGCGGCCCCGGCGACTGTTTTATTATTGATTTGGGTGCAGAAAAAAAGGTCGGCAGTGTTTTTATTGACTGGGGCGAAGTTCCGGACGCCCTCGCCTATGAAACTCAATATGCCGCAAAATTCAAGCTGGAGTCTTCACGGGACGGTATAAGCTGGACTAATTTTGACGCCTACCCGGGCGGCATGGTGGATACAAAATACTTTGGGCTGCGCAAGGCCGGGCCCAACCCGGGCACGGATGTGTTTACGGGGCAGGCTGTCACAAATGCCATTAACGGCCCAACGGGGCAGGTCCTAATTGATTTAAGCGCCCAGGGCTTCGGTGTCAGGCCAATTTCCGTGCCTGTCCCGGCGGCCGTGCGCTACCTGCGTTTTACAATAGCGGAGCTGATGAAAAGCAAACACTCTCGCCACGGCACGCTTCCCCCGAGGATACGTGCAGTCAGGGTTTACGGCGAAGCGGCGGAAGCGGTTGCCCAAAGCACGGTGCGTACTTTCGAGCTTGACGATACAAAAGCCGTGCTGACCTTCCGCACGGAGCTGCACAACAGCCGCAGCTGCCCGCAAACGGCAGTATTGGAAGGCCTTATTACCCCGGCGGCATTAATTTTTCCGCTTCCGTGAGACTTGGGGCAGGCGAAACAAAAACCGTGGAAATACCGGGCATCATAGTCAAAAACCCCAGGCTCTGGTGGCCTAATACCTACGGCGAGCAGTTCCTTTATACCGCCGAAGTGCGGGTAAAAGTTGCGGGCAGGACAGCGGATGAAAAAAGTTTTCAGTTCGGCATCCGGCGGTTTGACTACATTATAGACGGCAATTGCCTGACCCTTTATTGCAACGGCAGCCGGATTGTCATCAGGGGCGGCAACTGGGGCATGGATAACGGCCTGAAGCTCGACACGGCCGAAGATTATGACAACAAGGCCCGCCTGACGGCGGAGGCCAACCTGGTTATGATCCGCAACTGGGTCGGCCAGACAAACAATGAAGCCTTTTATGCCGCCTGCGACAAGTACGGCCTTCTGGTCTGGGATGACTTTTGGCTGGCCAATCCGGCAGACGGTCCCGACCCCAAAGACGAAGAGATGTTTGTGCAAAACGCCATTGACAAGATAAAGAAGTACCGCCACCACGCCTCGCTAGCGCTCTACTGCGGCCGCAACGAGGCCAACCCGCCCGAATCACTTAATGAAAAGCTAAAGGAAATCACGGCCGAATATGACGGCACCCGCCTTATTCCCAACTCGGCTGGCCCGCCGGTGGGCAGCGGCGGCGGCTATGCCCTGCGGGATCCCAGGCAGTATTTTGACGATGTGCCGGATATAATACTGCGCAGCTAGGCCGGGATACCGAATGTGCCGGATTACGAAAGCATAATCAAGTTCCTGGCGGAAGAAAAACGCTGGCCGATCAATGAAACCTGGGCTCTGCATGATTTCACCTTTTATATGAACGGACCGGCAAACAGCTATCTGGCAGCGTTGAAAAACTACCGGAAGCTGGACTTTGAACCGGTGCCCAACCCGGGGCAGAAGTGGGGGCAGAACCCAGCCCTGACCGCCCGGGATGATCCCGGCTTTCTGGCCTATAAAAAAAGCGTCTACAAGCTGATCGGGGACTTGGGCAAGGAACTGACCTTAAAAGAATTTGCCCGCCTGGCGCAGATGATTAATTACGAACACCACAGGGCCCTTTCTGAAGGCCTTGCAGTGAAGCGTTCCAGCGGCCTTTTAATGTGGATGAGCCAGTCGGCCTATCCCTCTTTCATGTGGCAGACTTATGACTATTTCCTGGCGACAAACGGCGGCTACTTTGGGGTAAAGGCCGGCTGCCGGCCTACCCGTGCCGTCCTGGACCCGCGCAGCGGTGAAATTGTTCTGGCCAATTTTACACCGAAAACATACCGGAATGTAACAACAGCTTGCAGGCTTTATGACTTAAACGGCAAACTTTTCCAGGAAACACTTTACATCACAGAACTGCTTGGCCCTGATACCTACGGCCTTGTTTTGGGCAGGGTGGACTGCATGCTTGCACCAACGGACCTGGTGTTTGTCAAACTCACGGTACGGGACGAAAAGAATAACATCCTGGGTGAAAACTTATACTGGCACAATTATCAAGAATACCAAAACTACCGGGCGCTCTCCGGCCTGCCTGCGGTAGGTTTAACGGTGCAGGCAGCCGAAAAAAAACTGGCCTGTAACAGCTGCGGCTATACCGTGGCAATCACAAATAATTCAGGGACGCCTGCGCTGCAGGTGCGCATTAGAACGCTCAGCAGCACAGGCGGCCAGGATGTTCTTCCGGTATTTTACTCGGACAATTATTTTACCCTCCTGCCCGGGGATTCCAAAACGGTAACGCTGGAATTCAACCCTAAAAACCTGCAGGGCGACGAGCCCGTCTTTCATATAGACGGCTTCAACGTTGCAGCCCTAAGCTGCAGCCCCTGCTAAAACTTTGCGGAAAGGTTTGTGACAGGAGATGAAACGTTCCGAAATCAATGCCATTTTACGGGCAGCCGATGAATTTATAGCCGGAATGGGTTTTAAACTGCCGCCCTTTGCCCGTTTCTCTCCCGCAAAATGGCGCAGCCTGGGGGAGGAGTGGGATGAAGTGCGCGACAACCGGCTGGGCTGGGATGTTACCGATTACGGCCTGGGCAGGTTTTACGAAATTGGCCTGGTGCTTTTTACACTCCGCAACGGCAGCTTGAAGAACAAAAAATACAGCAAGCCTTACGCGGAAAAGCTTTTAATCTCGGAAGAAGGGCAAATCTGCCCCAAGCATTTCCACTACAGCAAAATGGAGGACATAATCAACCGCGGCGGCGGCAATCTGGTCATGCGCGTCTGGAACTCCGAACCCGGCGGCGCGCTTTCGCCCCGCCCCGTTGAAATAGTGACGGACGGGCTGCGCAGAACCGTTGATGCCGGAAGCAAACTTGTCTTGGAACCCGGAATGAGCATCACGCTGCTGCCCGGACAGTACCATGAATTCTGGGCCGAGCCGGGGTCCGGGAAGGTGCTGCTCGGTGAAGTATCTTCAGTCAACGACGACAATACTGACAACAGGTTTTACGAGCCCCTTGGCCGCTTCCCGGAAATAGAGGAAGACGAACCGCCGCTTTTTCTGCTTTGCAACGAGTACAGGCTTTTTGCCGGGGAATAGCAAATTGCTCCGGACGGCATAAACCCGACAGATTTTAATCATAACGAAAGGAAGGTATCGCTAATGAATGAAGGAAACTTATCACACCCGCAAATCC
>DGEC01000020.1:0-1863 GCA_002385745.1 Firmicutes bacterium UBA3936 | reverse complement strand
TTCCCTGAAGCCGTTCCTGCCGCCTTAAAGGCCGGCGGCTGGCTCCCCTGGCTCATAACCTACTTGCCGCAGCTTTTGGTCGGTGTTCCCGTCTGCTACCTGCTGCTGCGCACGGGGGAAGAGCCGGTGCTGCCCGATGGCAGAATCGGCGCCGGCAGCTATATCCAGATTATGATCATGTGCATTACTGTCATGTATATCGGCAATATTATCGGCAACCTCATAACAAGCCTTTTCCAGGCAGGAAACCCCCTGCATAATATTGTTTTGGAATCAAACATCTGGGCGACCCTGCTGCTTGCCGTCATCATGGTTCCAATAACCGAGGAATTGATCTTCCGCAGGATGGTTATGAACCGGTTGTTTAAGTACGGTGACAAGACGGCAATTATTGTCTCGGCCCTGCTGTTTGCGCTCTTTCACGGCAACCTCGCGCAGTTTTTCTACGCCTTCGGCCTTGGCATAATCTTTGGCTATGTTTATGCCAGAACGGGCAAGCTCCGCTACAGCATCGGCCTGCATATGTTTATCAATTTCCTGGGTCTGATTGTGGGAAGCCTGATCCTGCGCCTGCTGGCGAACATTGATCTGGATGCAATCTCCGGCCTGGATTTTACGGACACTGAGGCAGTGCTTGAAATGCTGGGCGACAGCATGGGGCAGCTTTTGATTGTGGCCCTGTACTTTTTAGTTATGATTATTCTTGCCGTAGTGGGACTTGTGCTATTGCTTGTCAAACGGAAAAAAGCCAGGTATGCTGAAGCAACGGTAGTTATTCCCCCGGAAAAACGCGCCGGGATCATCTTCGGCAACCCCGGCATGATTGTGTATGTAGCCTGCACCGTCGTGCTGATCGCTGTTTCATTGCTGCTGCCTGTCATAAGCAACATGGCGGGCGGGATGTAACAGGGCAGTCACTTGAGCCCGGGGAAATTGACACAGACCTCATAGCAGCCTCAAAAATCCTGCACATCGGGACCCTTTCCCTGACTGCAGAGCCGGCAAGAAGCGCTACCTTTCATGCCGTCTCCGCCGCCCGCCTGCTTTTGCCGCTTGTCGACCTGCTCAAGCTTTCCGCCGCGGAAGCGGAGCTGCTTACCGGCAAAAGCAAGCCGGAAGAAGCGGCGGAACTTTTGCTGCAGGAATATCCCCTGTCCCTGATTGCAGTTACCTGCGGCAATAAAGGGCCTTTATCCGTACACAAAAAGTTAAAGCGGATGCCAAAGCCATACCGGCAAAGACCGTGGATACCACAGGTGCCGGAGATGCATTCTGGGCGGCCTTTTTAAGCCGTTATCTCAAATCGGGATTGCAGTGTTCCGAAATCACCGCCGCCGACGCCGCGGATTTTGCCTCATTTGCCGCGGCAGCCGCTTCCCTGTGCGTGGAAGCAAGGGGAGCAATCCCGGCCATGCCCTACCTGAAAGACGTTGAAAGGCGGCTGGGCAAAAGAAGCAGGCTCTAGCAAAAGGCGCCCGGCAGGCGGCATAATCAAGGAAAAACTTTTATACAGCACCTCCTGCATTCAGCAGGAGGTGCTTTTTTGCTGAGGCTGGGTTACGACCCCTGAGATGTAACCGGCTTGAAATTAGAATGAAATCGACAGAAAACGACTTGGTAATACTGGCGTGCTATGGTTAAGTAAGTAAGTTAGTAATTTTATTAAGTGTGTTGGATTTAAAACCTTTTTTTCAACGGGGCTGACGTGTCAGTAGCCAGTAGGTAGTGTAAAAATATGGTGACTATTGTCGTATAACTAAGACAAACTTGTCGCAAGGAAGGTTCAGTGCCTTTCTAACAGAGAATGGCAGCCTGTCGCCGAAGTGGGGAGAAAAATTATCGGAGGTAAGAGAAATGAAAAGA
>DGEC01000041.1 GCA_002385745.1 Firmicutes bacterium UBA3936 | reverse complement strand
GGAAATTCTGGAAGTGGTTAAGCCGCTGCTGGAAAAAGAAGGCATCGAGCTTGAAATTGAAGAGTTTACGGATTATGTATTAATCAACCCGGCTTTGAAGGATAAAACAATTGACGCTAATTTCTTCCAGCATGTACCGTATCTGGATGACTATAATGCCAGAACCAATGACAACCTGGTGTGGATTGTGAAGGTGCATACCGAACCCATGGGTGTTTACTCCGACAAAATCGACAGCCTGGACCAGCTGGAGGACGGAGCTTCCGTAGGCATACCGAATGACGCCACCAACGGCGGCCGGGCATTAAATGTTCTTGAAGCCGCCGGACTGATAAAATTAAAAGAAGGTGCCGGTGTTACCGCCACCGATGCCGATATTGTAGAGAATCCCAAAAATCTTAAAATCCAGATGATGGATGCGGCCATGCTGCCCCGGGCATTAACTGAAATGGACCTGTGCGTAATTAACAGCAACTATGCGCTCGAGGCCAATCTAAACCCGGTGGAGGATTCCATATTTATGGAAGCCAAAGACTCTCCCTTTGCCAACGTCCTGGTTGTGCGGGAAGAAGACAAGGACAGGGAAAGCATTAAAAAACTTGCCCAAGCCCTGCAGTCGCCGGAAGTGAAAAAGTTCATCGAGGATAATTATAAGGGGAGCGTTATTCCGGCATTTTAATAAAACGGCAGGTCATAAGCCGGCATTTTGAAGACGGGTTTTGAAAAGACGCTGCCAAAAAACAGGGAATGTCAAGGCTGTATTGACAGCACTTTTTAAGCTATTATATAATCTTTCTATAGTGGGAGCGGGTTTACACCTTGGCAGCCCGAATTTATGGGTGAGAGCCTGCTGATGCAGGGGGAGAAGGGGTAGAATTATTTAGCTTTAAAATATGCACGAGGAGGTCAATAATGAAAAACAATAAATGGTTGGTTGTCCTGATTATGATGCTGGTTGCGGCTTTGGCGGCAACCGGGTGTGGCGGTAAGGACGGCGATTCGGAGACAATTAAAGTCGGTGTAAACTATGAATTGTCCGGCGATGTAGCCGCTTACGGTACAACGGCAAAAGACGCCATTCTTTTGGCTTTTGATGAAATAAATGAAGCCGGCGGTGTGCTCGGGAAAAAAATTGAAGCTGTTGTTTTGGACAACAAGTCGGATGCTACAGAAGCATTAAGCGTTGCCACCAAGCTTGTAACCCAGGAAAAAGTAGTTGCTCACCTGGGTCCTGCAACTACGGGCGCTACATTAAACACTATCCCTGTTATTACGGAGTACAAGGTGCCCTTGATCACCAACTCGGCAACCCATCCTGACATTACGGTTGACCCGCAGACAAACAAGACAAGAGAGTTTGTTTTCCGTACCTGCTTCATTGACCCTCCCCAGGCTATTGTGGGTGCAGAATTTGCTGTAAAAGAACTGGGTGTCAAGAAAGTAGCCGTTTATTATGACAACACCAATGATTACAGCAAAGGCTTGTATAAAGTGTTTAAGGAACATGTTACCGCTTTGGGCGGGGAAGTCGTAGCAGAAGAAGGCTACGTTGAAAGTGACCTGGAGTTTAGGCCTACCCTGACCAAATTTAAACAATCGGGCGCCGAGCTGATTTACATCCCAGGCTATTATGAAAAGGTTGCCAAGATTGTCAGCCAGGCCAGGGAACTGGGAATTGACGTGCCTTTCCTGGGCGCCGACGGCTGGGATTCGCCTGATCTGGTGGAAGTTGCCGGACCTGAAGCTTTGAACAACACTTACTTCACCAACCACTATTCTCCGCAAGACCCCAGTGAGAAAGTACAAAACTTTGTTAATGCCTATAAAGAAAGATACGGCTCAATTCCTGCGTCATTTTCCGCTACTGCCTATGATGCGGCTTACCTGTTAGCCGATGCAATTAAAAGGGCAGGCTCAACCGACACCGAAGCCATTACCAAGGCATTGGCGGAGACCAAGGATTTTGACGGCATTACCGGTAGATTCTCCTTTGACGAGCAGCATAATCCGGTTAAAGAAATTTCCATCATCGAAATGGTTGATGGAGAACAAACCCTCAAAACAAAAATTGCTCCAAAATAGTAAAAAAGGGGGGCTTGATTCCCCCCTTTATTACTGTTATTTTGAACAGAGTTCTTTTTCCGGCAAACTCTTTAATTCGCAAATGAGGGGTGTTTATGGAGACGCTTATTGCTCAACTGCTAAACGGGCTTTCACTGGGCAGTATCTATGCCTTAATTGCTTTGGGCTATACTATGGTATACGGCATCATTCAGCTGATTAATTTTGCACACGGGGAAATCTTAATGATTGGCGCTTATGCCGGTTTTTTTGCCATAACCAAATTAGAGCTGGGCTTTTTCCCGGCCCTGATTGTTGCCATGGTTGTTTCCGTTGTGCTGGGAATTATCGTTGAGCGTGTAGCATATAAGCCGCTGCGCAATTCAACCAGACTTTCTGCTTTGATTACGGCTATTGGTGTCTCCCTTTTTCTGCAGAACGGAGGCCTGCAAGTCTTCGGTACTGATTATGTTACCTTTCCCCGGGCGGTGGACAAGGTAACGTACAAGTTTTTGGGCGGGAATGCAACGATTACCAGTCACCAGATTCTTATTTTAATTATTACCGTCATTATGATGTTCATCTTGCAGTATATAGTCCATAAAACCAAAACGGGCAAAGCCATGCGGGCGGTTTCTTATGACAAGGATGCCGCACTCTTAATGGGAGTTAACGTTGATTCCGTCATCACCGTTACTTTTGCCATTGGTTCAGCCTTTGCTGCCGTAGCCGGCGTTCTTTTGGGAATGTATTACCAGACAATTCACCCCCTGATGGGCTCGATGCCGGGTTTAAAGGCATTTATCGCCGCCGTACTGGGAGGAATAGGGATTATTCCCGGTGCCATGGCCGGCGGATTTTTACTGGGTATTATCGAAACTTTGGTCAGCGGCTACTTGAGCTCCGCTTATAGAGATGTGGTGGTCTTTGGTCTTTTAATAGTTATTTTAGTTGTCAAACCAACGGGCCTTTTAGGGAAAGATACCCATGAGAAAGTGTAGGTGAGATAATTGAAGCGTGAAAATCTCCTCATTGGGATCCTGCTTATTGTTTTTTATGCTGCTGTTTTTTTTGCTACTGAGACAGGGTTAATCCCGCCTTATTACCAGGTTAATCTCTACCTCATGGGGATAAATATTATTGCTGCAGTAAGCTTAAATCTAATCGTCGGCTTTACCGGGCAGCTTGCTTTGGGACATGCAGGTTTTATGGCCGTAGGCGCTTATATTTCCGTAATTTTAACCATGAAGTTGGGGCAGCCTTTTCTCTTGGCCGTCCTGGCAGGTGCCGCTGCCGCTTTCCTGGTAGGCATTTTAATCGGCCTGCCCACATTGCGTTTAAAAGGTGATTACCTGGCAATTGCGACCCTGGGCTTTGGAGAAATTATTCGCAGGCTGCTTGATAACATAGATTATGTAGGCGGAGCCGCAGGTATTAACGGTATTCCCAAGCTGACAAACTGGACCTGGCTCTATATTTTTACACTGTTAACCATATTTATCATTAAAAATTTTGTTAATTCCACCCACGGCAGGGCCTGTATCTCTGTCAGAGACAATGAAA
Organism: Firmicutes bacterium UBA3936; assembly: GCA_002385745.1. GTDB lineage: Bacteria > Bacillota > Dethiobacteria > Dethiobacterales > Dethiobacteraceae > DTU027. The sequence goes on along the minus strand of DGEC01000041.1, from coordinate 78,458 downwards.
TAGCCGCTGAAACTATGGGCATAAACACTACCTATTATAAAGTGCTGGCTTTTAGCATCGGGGCATTTTTTGTCGGCATAGCCGGTGCGCTCTATGCTCATTATTTCTTTTTGATTCAACCGGCTACTTTCAGCTTTATGAAATCTTTTGATGCTTTGGTAATGGTTGTTTTTGGCGGACTTGGCAGCATTACCGGCTCCGTCATCGCCGCCGTGGCGGTAACCTTTATGAATGCAGCCTTAATCAATTTCGGTACTCTCAGAATGGTAATTTACGCATTGCTGCTGGTTATTATCATGGTTTTCCGTCCCCAGGGCTTAATGGGCACAAAAGAATTGACCTTCAAGCGTCTTTTCGGGGGGAAAGAAAGGGGAGGATCAGCCAATGTTAATGACAAAACGTCTGACTAAAGCTTTCGGGGGTTTAGCAGCTGTATCCAACCTGGATTTGGAATTGAGGCATGGTGAACTGGTAGGACTTATTGGTCCTAACGGCGCGGGGAAAACAACAGTCTTTAATTTACTCACAGGGATCTACCTGCCAACAGAGGGTGAAATAATTTTGGAGGGAGAGTCGATTGTAGGCAAAAAGCCCTACCAGATTACGGCCAGAGGAATGGCAAGAACCTTTCAAAATATTCGCCTCTTTGATTCCCTTTCAGTCCTGGATAATGTGAAAATAGCTTCCCACTGGCATAGCAGCTACTCACTGCCCAGCACGCTTTTGCGCTTGCGCAGCTACTATCAGGGCGAAAAGCAGATGACTGAAAAAGCCATAGAATTGTTGGAAATGTTTAACCTTGATGATAAAAAGGACGAGCAGGCCAGCAGCCTGCCTTACGGGGAGCAGCGCCGGCTGGAAATCGTCCGCGCTCTGGCGGCAAAGCCAAAAATACTTTTGCTTGATGAGCCTGCAGCCGGAATGAATCCTTTGGAGACTAAAGATTTAATGGCTCTGATAGAAAAAATTCGCGAGCTCTTTGACCTGACCATTTTATTGATTGAACACGATATGTCTTTGGTTATGGGTATTTGTGAGCGTATTTACGTCCTTGACTACGGCAAAGTAATAGCTCACGGGACTCCGGAAGAAATAAAGAACAACAAACGGGTGATCGAAGCCTACCTGGGGGAGGGGGCTTAGCGAATGCTTAAAGTAGAGAATATTGATGTTTATTATGGTGCTATTCATGCTTTAAAAGGCGTTTCCCTGGAAGTGAAGGAAGGGGAAATTGTAACTTTGATCGGCGCCAACGGAGCAGGGAAGAGTACATCCTTGCAAACGATTTCCGGTTTAATCAGACAAAAAAGAGGCAAAATCATGTTTTCCGGGCGAGACATATCCTTTAGTCCCGCCCAGGAAATTGTTAGAATGGGCATCTCCCAGGTTCCTGAGGGACGCAGGATATTTGCCAATTTATCGGTGCGTGAGAATTTGGAAATGGGTGCTTACCTGCAGAAAGGGAAGGAAGGTCTTAAAAAAACACTGGAGAAAGTTTATGAAAAATTTCCCCGTTTGCGCGAAAGGCTGAACCAGCGGGCCGGGACCCTGAGCGGCGGGGAGCAGCAAATGCTGGCCATGGGACGGGCTTTAATGGCTCAACCGAAACTTTTGCTTTTGGATGAACCTTCTATGGGGCTGGCGCCCATTCTGGTCAAAGAAATCTTCTCTATTATTAAGGAAATTAATGAAGCCGGCACCACAATTCTTCTGGTGGAACAAAATGCAAAGATGGCTCTGTCCATTGCCAACCGGGCGTATGTCCTGGAAACCGGACGGATTGTGACTTCCGGGCCTGCGCAGGAATTGGCGGAGAGCGAGCAAATTAAAAAAGCATACCTGGGAGGGTAAAAAGGAGGATTTAAGATGTATGTACGTTCACGGATGTCTAAAAATCCCATTACCATTACCCGCGAGACAACTATTGCCGAAGCATTGGATATTATGCGAAACAACAGTATTCGCCGCCTGCCTGTTATGGAAAAAGACAAGCTGGTAGGAATCGTTACGGAACGGGACCTAATTGAAGTATCCCCTTCACCGGCTACCAGTCTGAGTGTCTTTGAAATCAACTATTTGCTGGCGAAAATGAAAATAGGCGATGTGCTTCCCAAGCGGCAAAACGTCATCACGGTTTCCCCGGATGCGCTCCTGGAGGAAGCTGCTCTTTTGATGCGAGATCATAAGATTGGAGCACTGCCGGTTTGCGAAGACGGCAAATTAGTGGGAATAATTACGGAAACAAATATTTTCGATGCCTTTATAGACCTTTTGGGAGTAAGGGAGCAGGGGATCCGCATTACAATTTTAACGGTAGATAAGCCCGGTGTACTGGCTGACATGGCCGAAGTCATCAGAGACTGCGGCGCCAATATTTCACGGATTGCCGTTTTCAGGGAAAATACGGAAAAGGCGCTGGTTGTGATCAGACTTACTACTGAAGACGGGGATTCCGTGACAAAGGCGCTCAGAGAGCGCGGCTACAACATAGTGTCTGTTGATGTCTACGAAGAATTGCAGCCGTAAACATAAATTCCGCCACAAGGATGTGGCGGTTTTTGTATTTATACTTCCGACCGGGTGCTTGCTATTGGTCCTCTGCGGGACAGCGGGCTGCGCTTGAAAGCAGTTCTTTTACCGCGGCACGGGCCAGGCGGCCGATGATTTTTTCCGCTGCAAGATGATTAAGCTTTTTTACGAATACTGGCCGTATGGCCGGAATCTCAACCAGTACGGTCAAGGCTGCCGGGGGCCGGTTTGGGAAATAGAGCAAAGCCATATCTCCAACCATCCGGTCCACTGTGCCTGCTTTGTTGGCTGCACGAATGCCGCTTCTTGCCAAATAACGGCCGATGCGGCTTTTATTTTTTGTTTGCAGCAGCATGGAAACGGCAAACTCCTTTAGGGCTTGGCCGCAAACCAAGTTGTTTTCCAGGGCGACAAGCATCTGAGTAAGCTCGCGGGCGGTGGATGAATTGGCAGGCTGTGTTGATTCCAGGTCATACATCTTTCTTGTGCCACCGGTGTTCTCAAGCCCCAGCTGCGCAGCCATAGCCGTTATCGCCTGGGGGCCAAGTAGGTCAAGGATGATGTTGGCGGCAACATTGTCGCTTTCGCTGATCATCAGGTTGAGCAGCTCCTCCACAGTATAACTGCTTCCTGCTTTGGCAAACTGCAGAATGCCGGTACCGGCAACACGGGTATTTCCGGCGTATTTATCCTGTTCTGTCAAGACATGCCGGTCGTCAAGGGACAAATGGCCCTGCTCAAGCCGCTTTAAGGCCGTAAGCAGATAAAGAACTTTAATTAAACTGGCGGGATAAATCTTTTTACGGGCGTTTACTTCCACCCACAGGCCGGTAGAAAAATCATACAGGCAGAGGCTAAGGGGCAGTCTGCTTTTTTGTGCTTTCCTTGCCAGCAGCAACTGCAGTTTATTCCTCTTCTGCCTTGCGGCTGCTTTCCCGCTGTTCACAGTCTCACTCCTTGCTGTCAACCCTGTAAATCTGTCTAAATAATATCATTAGCCGGGAATAAAATAAACTTCCGCCTTCAAAAGCCCGAAAGAATTTGAATATGGCGAAAGAATGTGTAAAGAAATCCTTTTACAGCGCAAGGCACTATTGAGAGAATATTTGAATAATTGTGATGATTCTGTTATATTGATAGAAAATGTGATGAAATTATGATGAAAAGTTTTAATATTTTTCTCAAAACATCGTAAATGGTTTCTCGAGTATCATAATAATCTAACAAATATTTGTTATTATTTTAACACAATGAATGGAAGGAAATTGCCCATAAACCGGAGAGGAGGAATGTCATGACTGCAGAGACAGCAAAAGAAGCTCTTTCCCTGGAGGAGAAGGAAAGGGCTTATGCGCAGATTGCCAACGTTATTGATTTGTATAGGCGCAAAGAGGACAGTCTGGTACAGATTCTTCACCTGGCCCAGGAAATCTACGGACACTTGCCTTTGGAACTGCAGCAGTTTATCTCCAGGGAAATGAACATCCCGCTATCCCAGGTATCAGGAGTTGTTTCCTTTTATTCTTTCTTTTCCACCGTCCCAAGAGGCCGGCATACCATACGCGTCTGCCTGGGAACGGCCTGCTATGTCCGTGGCGGTAAAAAGATTGTGGAATACCTGCAAGACAAGCTTCAGGTTGAACTTGGCGGAACTACGGACGACGGCAGTTTTACCTTTGAGGTTGCCAGGTGTATTGGCGCCTGCGGCTTGGCGCCGGCGTTTATGATTGATGATACGGTATATAAGCAGGTCAACGTCAATAAGCTTGACAAGATACTTGGGCAGTATTATTAAAGGGGGGAATGATATGGGCATCGTTAAGAGCATTGAGGATCTTCAGGCAATAAAAGCGAAATACAGCAGGGAATTGGATTCCTACAAGCATCAGATCCTTGTCTGCGGCGGCGCAGGCTGTGTGTCTTCAGGATGTGCAGAAATCAAGCAGGCAGTTGAGGAGATGCTGAAGAAGCTGGGGCTTAACGATACAAGCAGAGTCATGGAAACAGGATGCATAGGCACTTGCGCCATCGGACCGGTAATTTTGATTTTACCGGAAAGGATATTTTATACCGACCTTACCCCGGAAAAGGTCGAGAAAATTATCAAAGCCCATCTGGTAGACAACGAAATCCTGGAGGAGTATACCTTTTTCGATGTCTCACTGAACAAAAATGTTCCCAAAATTGACGACATTGAATTTTTCCGCCAGCAGGTTAAGATTGCCCTGAGAAATTGCGGTATCATGGAATATAACAGCATAGAAGCATACATTGCGCGGGACGGCTATCTTGCTCTGGCCCGGGCACTGAAAGGAATGAGCAGTGCAGACATTGTCGAGGAGGTCAAAAAGTCCGGCCTGCGGGGAAGGGGCGGAGCTGGGTTTCCTACAGGCATTAAATGGGAGGCCGGCCTCAAGGCCCAAGGCGAGCGCAAATATATAGTCTGCAACGCTGATGAGGGCGATCCTGGTGCGTTTATGGACCGCAGTCTGATTGAAGGCGACCCGCATTCCCTGATCGAGGGTATGATTATAGGCGGCTATGCCATTGGGGCCAATCAGGGATATGTTTATGTCAGAGCCGAGTATCCGCTGGCAATCGGGCGCCTGAGGAAGGCAATTGAGCAGGCCGAAAGCTTCGGCTTGCTGGGCAGAAATATTTTAGGGTCCGGTTTTGATTTCAACATTGAGATCCGCATTGGCGCCGGCGCTTTCGTCTGCGGCGAAGAAACGGCGCTGATGAATTCCATTGAAGGCCGCCGCGGTGAGCCGGCCCAGAAGCCGCCTTACCCGTTTCAGAAGGGCTTGTTCGGCGCGCCTACGATTATCAACAATGTTGAGACTTTTGCAAATATTCCGCCTATTATTCTCAACGGCGCCGAATGGTATGCCGGCTATGGCTCGGAAAACAGCAAGGGGACGAAAGTTTTTGCGCTGGCCGGCGATATAGCCAATACGGGTATTGTTGAGGTCCCCATCGGTGTGCCGCTCGGGAATGTCCTTTTTGATATCGGAGGTGGCATTCCCAACAAAAAGAATTTTAAGGCGGTTCAACTGGGCGGGCCCTCAGGAGGCTGTGTTACGGCCGAAAATCTAAATACACCGACCGACTATGACACCCTGGAGGCTTTGGGCGCCATCATGGGTTCGGGCGGTATGATTGTTATGAACGAGGATACCTGCATGGTCGATACAGCCCGCTATTTTATGGATTTTATTCAGGATGAATCCTGCGGCAAGTGCGTGGCCTGCCGGATCGGAACAAAAAGGATGCTGGAAATACTCGAACGTATCTGTTGGGGAAAGGGGCAGGAAGACGACATCGAGCTGCTTGTTGAATTGAGCGAGACAGTGAAGGATTCAGCCATGTGCGGGCTTGGGCAGACGGCTCCCAACCCGGTACTCAGCGCCATTGAAAACTTCCGGCATGAGTTTGAGGAACATATCAAAAACAAATACTGCCGGGCGGGTGTTTGCTCGGAGCTCTTTATTTCTCCCTGCCAGAATACATGTCCGGCCGGCATTAATGTGCCGGGCTACATGTCGCTTGTGGCCGAAGGCAGGTTTGTTGACGCTTATAACCTTATCCGCCAGGAAAATCCTTTCCCGGGCATTTGCGGGCGGGTTTGCACGCGGCCCTGTGAAAGCAAGTGCCGCCGCGGTACGGTTGACGAGCCTGTTGCCATCTGCGATATAAAAAGATTTGTTGCCGATTATGCCCACAAACATGAACCAGAGTATACAAGTGATGTTATTTTCCCGAGCAACGGCAAGAAAGTAGCCATTATCGGCGCCGGCGCCGCCGGACTGACTTGCGGCTATTACCTGGCCCGCATCGGTTATGAAGTCGATATCTATGAAGCGGAAAGCGTCGCCGGCGGGGTCCTGGCCTTCGGCATACCGGAGTACCGCCTGCCGAAAAATGTCCTGCAGCGTGAGATAGACCTTGTTTTGCGGGCGGGGGTAAGAATCCATCTCAACACAACCGTCGGCAAAGATATCAGTTTTGACGAACTGAGAAAGAGTTTCGATGCTTTGTTTATTGCTACCGGGACACAGCTTCCGCTGCGGGTAAATATTGAGGGCGAGGACCTGCCCGGAGTAATACACGGACTCACCTTTCTTAAAACAGTCAATCTCGGTAAAAAAGTAGAAGTCGGCGAAAAGGTTGTGGTAATCGGCGGCGGCAATACGGCAATTGATTCGGCCAGAACCGCCCTGAGGCTGGGAGCGAAAAAAGTAACCATACTCTACCGCCGGACAAAGGGCATGATGCCTGCCTATGAGTCGGAAGTAAAGGAAGCCGTCGAGGAAGGAGTGGAAATACTCGAACTCACGCAGCCTGTACGCTTTAATACCGGCGAGGACGGCAAGGTTGCAAGCGTTGAGTGCATCCGCATGCAGCTGGGCGAATTTGACGCCGACGGCAGGAGAAAATCGGTGCCGGTTGAAGGTTCAAACTTCACAATTGAAGCGGACACGGTGATTCCCGCAGTCAGCCAGTCTGCCGATCTTCCTTTCATACCGCCCGAGCACATCGGACTGACTCCCTGGGGCACCTTTACGGTGGATGACGACAGCATGATGACCACCACGGAAGGCATCTTCGCCGGCGGAGATGTGGTACGGGGGCCGGACACGGTGATTCAGGCTATTGCCGACGGCAAGAAGGCTGCCATTGGCATTGACAAATACCTGGGCGGCAGGGGAATTTTAAACAAAGGTCCGGAAATAAAAATCAACCCCGTTTACGATGACGATGAAATTGTTGAGCTGGGACGCTATCCCTTGGATATGCTGGATCTTGACAAACGGAAGGAAACCTTTGAAGAGGTTGTTTTGGGATATCATAAGCTGACGGCCATGGCAGAGTCCATGCGCTGCCTGCACTGCGAAAGGAGGTAAATGCGGGTGGTTAATCTAACAATAAATAATCAAAAGGTAACGGTCGAAGACGGCATAACAATTATGGAGGCCGCCAGGAGAAACAACATCCATATTCCGAGCCTTTGCTACCTGCAGGGTATCCACCAGGCTGGGGCATGCAGGATTTGTGTCGTCGAGGTTGAAGGGGCAAAGAACCTGCAGGCCTCCTGTATTACCCAGGTGGCCGAAGGAATGGTCGTCCACACCAATACAGAGAGGGTGCGCAGGGCAAGAAAGATGCTCTATGAGCTGATGCTTTCAGACCATTCACAGGACTGTCTGACTTGCTCCCGGAACTTGTCCTGTGAATTCCAGGCCTTGGGCAAGCTGCTTGGTGTTGACGACACCAGGTTTGAGGGAGAACGCTCGCCTTTCCAGGTTGATGCATCCGTTTCCGTCACCAGGGATATGACGAAGTGTATACTGTGCCGCCGCTGTGTTACTGTCTGCAATGAGATCCAGGGAGTGGGAGCCATGAGCCCGCAGAACAGGGGCTTTAAAACGGAGATTGGCCCGGCTATGAAACTTCCTTTGGGCAAAGTTAACTGCGCCCTTTGCGGCCAGTGTACCATCGTCTGCCCGGTAGGGGCACTTAATGAGACCGACTCTACAAGGGATGTCTGGGAGGCGCTTTCCGACCCGCGAAAATTTACAGTAGTTCAGGTTGCCCCCGCTGTCCGGGTTGCTCTGGGTGAGGAATTCGGCCTGCCGGCAGGTTCCAGGGTAACCGGAAAATTGGCGGCCGCCCTGCGCAGGCTGGGATTTAAGCGGGTATTTGACACGAATTTTGCCGCCGATCTGACAATAATGGAAGAAGTTACGGAGTTCCTCACCAGGGCCAGAGACGCTCTGACGGGGAAAGGCGCGGTCCTGCCCATGATCACAAGCTGCAGCCCGGGTTGGATTAAATTTATTGAGCACAACTTCTACGAACTGCTTAACCATTTGTCAACCTGCAAGTCGCCCCATTGCATGCTCGGCGCTCTGGTCAAGTCTTTCTATGCCGAGAGCATTAATGTGAAGCCGGAAAACATTTATACTGTTTCAGTCATGCCCTGTACGGCCAAGAAATTTGAAATAGAGCGCGAGGAAATGGTAAACAACGGCAATAAAAATGTGGACGCCGTCATCACGACACGCGAACTTGCGCAAATGATTAAAACTGCTGGCATAGACTTTTTAACTCTTCCGGACGAGGAGTTTGACAATCCGCTCGGCCTGTCCACAGGAGCGGCGGATATTTTCGGGCTGACCGGCGGAGTTATGGAAGCCGCCCTGCGCACGGCCTACGAACTGGTGACGGGAAGGGAAATTCCCTTTGACGGCTTGCATGTTACGCCCATTGTCGGCCTCGAGCAAATAAAAACAGCGACAATAAAATTTATTGATGTGCTTCCCGAATACAGTTTCATGGAAGGGCTGGAGTTGAAGGTAGCCGTGACAAGCGGGCTTGCCGGGGCAAGAATGCTTATGGAGCAGCTGGCAAAGGGAGAGTCGCCGTACCATTTTATTGAAGTCATGGGCTGCCCGGGCGGCTGCATGATGGGCGGAGGACAGCCGAGAAGCAGTGATCCCGATGTGCGCGAAAAAAGGATGTCCGGCCTTTATTCCGAAGATGAAAGCAAACAATACCGCAAATCACATGAAAATCCCTATATTAAGCTGCTGTATGAAAAGTACCTGGGGGAGCCTAACGGGCCTAAATCCCACGAACTGCTTCATACACACTATGTGCCCCGCGGCAAGTTCAATGAACTTACCACCGAGGATTTTGTAATTGAGATAGACGAATCCACAAAACGCAGGGTTGCCCGGGCGACTAGGCAAGAGGCAAAAGTCCCGGCCCTTGTTAAAGCGGAACCGGAAACTGTCTCAGCAAGAATACTTGAGCTGGAAGCCGAAAACAGAAAGCTGAAAAGCGAACTTCAGGATACACAGGAAACGGTGGAAATCATGAAATTGGTGCTTTCTAAATACAGCAAACAGGGCTAGATTATAAACCGGATTTTGCCTGTAGTCTGCATAATTAACCCTGCCGCCGTCAGCACGGCTTCCGGCGGCGGCAGGGTTGTAAACATCCCGGTGCATTTATAACGAGTGTTATAAAAATAAGGCACGATGCTGTTGGGAGGGTTGCCAGTGGACTTAAACGGTATAAGGCTTCTGGTTGCGGACGCGGACCCTTCTGTACGGACCATTATCAGACGCTGCGCGGAAGATGAGAAATGGGCTCTGGACGAAGCAAAGGACGGGATAGAGGCAATTAAACTGCTGAGGAGGAAAAGATACCACCTTCTCATTTTGGAAGTTGAACTTCCTATAATTGACGGTTTTATGGTTTGCGAGAACCTAAACCAGACTCCCAACATCCCGGTGATCTTCATCAGTAAAAGGAGTTCCGAGGAAGATCGCCTGGCGGCATTTGCAGCAGGAGGCAACGATTATATCATAAAACCTTTTTATCCGCGGGAGCTGGTAGCCAGGATAAAAAATCTCCTTAAGCTTAGCGGGATAGTCGGTGGGGCCGATCAGTTCCTTTACTCGGGAAAAATAAAAATAGACTTGTATTCCCAGGATGTTTATGTGAACAACAGGCGTATTAAACTTACTCCCAGGGAATATAATCTGCTTTTGTTTTTCTGCCGGAATCCAAACAAAGCCTTCTCCCGGAGCATGCTTTTGGATCTGGTCTGGGGACGTCAGTTTGAGGGCACAGACCGGACGGTGGACACCCATGTAAAAAGCCTGAGAGAAAAAATAAAGCCATACCAGAACTATATAACGACAGTCTGGGGCTACGGCTATAAATATGAAGTTAAATCAGTTTTATAATATTTTTTTTTGCCCTTTTACCGTGTATCGGCAGTTTTCCGGCCGGGCAAAAAGCGCGGTATCAGACACCGGATGTGGGAAGCACCGGCTGCGGTTGAGAATTTGTTCCTAATTGATTTTCCCTTGCAAAAAATATGACCTTTGCAGTATGATAATAGTGCGTTACTACTAAATTCTAAGGAGGTGGGCCAAATGACAGCAGTAAATGTGACTTTTGGTGTATTGTATCTTAAGTTTACCGGCGTTGGCCTGCCTGCAGCGGAGTTGTCTGTTTCAAGCCTTTTTTAGTATGGCTGTTTGCTGCAGTGTTGTTTCCTTTGGCCAACGCCCATATCAACCAGGGAGGACGTTGGCTTTTATGTATATTAATGCAGAGGATGTTCTGCCGAAGGATCTCCTGCAGAAAGTGCAGGATTATGTTCAGGGTACGGAAATTTATATCCCCAAAAAACCGGAAAGATATTTAGGCTGGGGTGAAAAGAACAGCGTACGCCGACAGCTTGATCTCAGAAACAGGCAGATAGTACAGGATTTTACCCGGGGAGCATCAATTGAAACCCTGATGGAAAAGTATCATTTAAGCTACGACAGTTTTAAAAGAATCATCCGCAGGGAAAACGCCAAGAACCGCCGCTGATGCTGCAATATGTTTCCGAAAAAAACTTAACCTTTTCCCCGGAGAAAAGTAATCATATAATAAAGAAAGGGAGCAGGTCTATATTTTCTCCCGGAGAGGAGTGGTCAGTATGATCAGTCAGAGGTGGCGTAAAGCTTAGTGCTTTACCCAAAAACGGGCAGCCCTTCCTGGGGGCTGCCCGTTTAATTAATTATAAGCCTTTTCCTTTTCCATTTGCCTGAAGCAAAGAAAACTCCGCCAATTAAGAAGGGCACATAGCCCGCAATGGCGTTGCCATACCAGAAGCCCTTGATTCCCCAATTGAATGTAATCCCAAGCAGTATAGCGAGACCGATGCGGCTGATCACACCGTCCAGGATTCCCACGGCAAGGTTAAGTTTTGACTGGCCGCTGCCGTTTATAAGAGCCATAAAGGGGGAGCGGAGAGCGCTGCCTAAATATAGCATAACTGCGCAGGGAATATAGCTCATGGCCATCTCGAGCACTTCCGGCTCCTTATTAAAAAGCCCAAAGATTGCCCTGGGGAAAAGTACGGTGGCAAGGATGAGAACAGAGGCAAAAAGCAGGTTAATAACCAGAGCAGTCCGGATAATTTTGGGTATTCTTTCGTACTTTCCGGCTCCCAGGCACTGCCCCGTCATAGCCGCTCCCGACGTACTAAAGGCCAGGGTAATTATACTGGTTATACTGGCAAGCTTGCTGCCTATTCCCGTAACGGCCGATGCCACAACACCGTAGGCATTGATAAAGGAATTAACAATTAACATTGAGAAGGCGATTGCCGCGCTCTGCAGGCACATGGGCACTCCCAATCTTAAAAGCCGGCCAAATATGTCTTTATCAATTCTAAAACTCTTATACTTAAAATCAAACCCGAATTCTTCCCTGTTTTTGTATAGAAAAAATAAGGCCCAGACAAAACTTACCCCTTGGCTGATAACCGTAGCCAGGGCGGCGCCGAAAACTTCCCACTTAAAAACCGCTATGAAAAGCAGGTCAAGCACAAGATTGGTTACCGCAGCCGTGGCAATAAATATAAAGGGGTGCCTTGAGTCTCCCATGCCGCGTAAAATAGCACTGACAAGATTATAGCCGTAAATAAAAAACAGGCCGAAATAACAAGTTATAGTGTAGTCCAATCCGAATTTGTATGCCTCTGCCGGAGTATTCATAAAAGACAAAAGCTGCTCTGCAAAAATACTGCAAATTACAGACAAAACAATAGCGCAGGATAGAACGAAGGTAAACATTGTTCCTACGGTGCGGCTGACCGCTTTTTTATTCCCCGCGCCCAGATACTGGGAAACCAATACCTGACCTGCGTTGGCAAATCCCATGGCAATGAAAGTAAAAAGGTGAAGCAGGTTTCCGCCTATGGAAACTGCAGACAGACCGGTTTTCCCCACAAATTGGCCTACGATTATCATGTCAACCGTATTGTAAATCGTCTGCAGCAGGTTTGACAGCATCAGGGGGAAGGCGAAAATAATTAAGGTTTTGCTTACACTTCCTGTTGTTAAATCATTTATTATAGTATTTGCTCTCATATGCATGTCTCCCTATGGCTCATACAGTTCTAAATATATCATGTTTCAGGCAAAAACTGAATGGCTAATCCTGGAAAACACAATTGTGCCTGCAAAAAGCGGACATAAAAAAAGCTTAAAGAACTGCTTTTTTTAGCCCTGTTAAGAGGAAGTCTGTGCTAAATGGAGAATTATGTAAAAAAATCAGTGAATCAAGAACAGGTTTTGAAGATAATCACTTCAGAGTATGTGAGGGTGTAATCTATGCAAGTTATTTATCGCAATAAAACAAGCAAAGCTACCGGGATGGCATTATTTCTGATTGCGCTGCTGAATGCCATCATCTACCTGTTAAGCGGACGCTATCTATTGGCCCTGCCATGGGGCATCATGGCCGCGGCTTCGGCTGTTTTACTGGTCTTTATTTACCGGCCGTATGTTATTCTTACTTCCGACTCGCTGAAAATTCAGTTCAGTCCCTTTGCACTGCGGGAATACCCTTTAAACGGGCTGCAGTTTTACCGGAAAGAAGCCCAGTATACTTTGCTTGTCTATGAAAGGGAGGACGGCAGCAAAGAAAAGATTAAACTGGATCATTTTGCCCTTGATCAGGATGATCTGGCCGCAATACTTGCTGCGCTGGAAAACCCGGGCGGTTAAATCAATCAATGCTATAAAGGACGGTATAGCAATGAACAAATTTGATCTTAGTGAAATATTGTTCAGGACAGTTTGCCCGAACAACGAGATTATTACGGACGATGCCGGCAAGCCCTCCGTGATGGTCTATATCCCAAAATTTACAATGAAAGAAATGATAGCTGGGGGGAGTGACAGGGTGCATCCCGCCTTTGTGGTAAACGGTGTTGAGCGGGACGGTTTTTATATCTCCAAGTACCAGAATACGGAGATTGACAGGAGAGGCTATTCGCTGCCGGCTGAAATCCCCCGCAATTGCGTGGGTTTTGACCTGTCCCGCAGCAAATGCACGGCGAAAGGACGCGGCTGGCATCTGACGACTATTCAGGAGTGGGGCGCCATTGCCCTCTGGTGCAAGAAAAACGGCCATTTGCCTTATGGCAACAACGATTACGGCAAGGACAAAAGGGAAAACATGTACCGGGCTATCCGTGTTTCCAATGTGGAAACAGGCAAAGGCAGGGTCCTAACCGGTACCGGTCCGCTGTCCTGGAGCCATGACCATACTGTCGCCGGCATCTGGGATCTCAACGGCAACCTGTCGGAATGGGTCGGCGGCTTCCGGACCGTTTATGGAGAGCTGCAAGTCCTTCCGGATAACGACGGTGCAGATTTGCTCAACTCGCAGGATGCCGGTTCCACGGCCTGGCGGGCTATTGATGCTGCCACGGGCGCCTTTCTGGTGCCGGACGGCAAAGGAACAACAAAGGGTTCAATCAAAGCGGATTATGTCGGGGAGGGCTGGGGAGGCAGGTGGAAATTTACCACCGAAATTACCAGCCGGGTCGACCGGATACGCCGCTGCGACATGTCACACATTATTGTTGACGATTCCATCAGCCCTGCGGCGCGTGAACTGCTGTATGCATATGCCCTGATAGGCGACGATCCGTTTTATGACTATAGAGAGCAGCATGTCTATCTGAACAACGGCTGTCCGGAGTGTTTCATGTACCGGGGAGGCTACTGGGGAAGCGGTGCCTTTGCGGGCGTGTTTGCCTGGTCATGCAGCTGGGGACGCGACCATAACTATGAGGGAAACGGTTTCAGGGCATCCTATATTCCGCTGGACTGATATCTACCACTTGACCAGGTTATAGTACACTTTTGCCGTTGCCCGGTAGACAAAAACATAGATTACGGCAAAGAAACAAACGGTGAGCGCGATACAAAGAACTGTCAGCGGTAGATTGTAAAAAGAGAAGGCTTCCAGCATTTTGACAATCATTTTGCCGGCAAAAAGGATGTGCACAAGCGCACCGAATAAAGGGAGGAAAAAGACAATCATAATCTGTTTGTTGATGGTCCGCTTTACCGCCAGATCATCCATTCCCACTTTTTGCAGGATGGAAAACCGGCCCGCGTCGTCAAGCCCTTCCGAGATTTGTTTGAAATAAATTATCAGAACGGTGACAGTTAAAAATATAATTGTAAAAAAAGCACCAAGGAACAACAGGCCGCCGAAAATGCCGTAGCCCTCAATTCTGTCGGTATAGATGCTGCCTGCCGATATTACAAAGTCAAATTCCCGCGCCCGGTTTAATAAAGTACGGGCAAATACTAAAATCTTCTCGTCGTTGCCTCTGACATTTAAGATCATCATGCCGGCAGAGGGTATATCCCGGGTAGTGGGGTTGAATTCTGTATAGAGCTTTTTAAGTGCAGTTTCATCGGCAGCAACGATCAAGATTGTGCGGTAGGGGGTGCCGTTTTTGCCTGTCGTAAATTTTGTACCGGCAATTACCGCCTTGACATTTTCCGGGACCTGTTTGAGCTGTTCGTTGGTAACCAGGAAAATCTCCCCTGCAGAAAGACTTTCCGCCCGGCCGGTTACCCTGTTAAATTCAGCGAGCGTAATATAGGAAACTCCATACATATATTTCTCAAGATGCCGGTACTTTTCTTCATATTCCTCCCAGCTCTTAAAGTCTACGCCGGAAAACTTGCCTTCTTTTAAAATTAAAGTATCCTGAGAATACGGAATATAATTATAGGTATACCGGTCTTCTACGGTTATGCCGTGTTCACGGGCAAGGGTATCTATAAGCAGCTCAAGCTTGTGCGACTGCTCCGGCGTTATTTTTGTGTCTGCAGTAATTTTTATATCGTCCGGGAAGCGTTTGCTTAAGATATCTTCCTGGCCGAAAAACAGGGCCGTTGTTCCCGAAACAGTCACCAGCACCATGGAGGACAAGATGCAGATGGAGGCCAGACCGAGAGCATTTTGCTTCATACGGTAAATAAGGCCGGAGACGGCTATAAAGTTGCTTGAGCGGTAATAGAACCGCTTGTTTTTTTTCAGGATTCTAAGCAGCAGGTTGCTGCCTGTTGTAAAGAGAATGGCTGTGGCCGGGATGACTATAATAACGGCGAGAAAAAATTCTTTTAGCGCAGCAATGGAACTGTCCACGGTCAGCGCTTTCCAGTAGGCAAGGCCCAGCAGAAAAAGTCCCAGAAGGGTTGCAGGTACGGCAAAGCGCACTTTGTCCTCACCCATTTGCTCTGCCTTTAACAAGTCAACAGGATTGACAAGGCGCACCTGGAACTGGTTATATAAAGTGATGAGCACGAAAATAATGCCGAAAAGCAGGCTTGTGTAGGAAAATGCTTCTGCAGGCAGTTTGAAGATGCTGCCTGCTGCTGCTGTTTTTAACGCAAACAGCAGCAGCAGAAAAATCAGCCGGCCGAAAACCGTACCGGCAAGCATGCCAAGCAGCAGTGCCCCAGTGATAACCAGGAAGTTTTCCCAGAAAATTACACGGCCCACATGGTGTTTTCCCAGACCCAGCACGCCGTAAAGGCCGAATTCCTTTTTGCGGTTCTTAATTAAAAAGCTGTTGATGTAAAACATAAAGATTGCTACTATTAAACTCATGATGATGCAGCCGAGATTAAATACATCA
This sequence comes from Firmicutes bacterium UBA3936, assembly GCA_002385745.1. GTDB lineage: Bacteria > Bacillota > Dethiobacteria > Dethiobacterales > Dethiobacteraceae > DTU027. The sequence continues at coordinate 62,407 of DGEC01000041.1, read as the reverse complement.
CTGACGCTTTTACCGGCCGGAATATTGGCAATGCCGTCTGTATACATAAGGGCAACAACCATAAAATATATGCTTGCCATAATTACAGAGGCAATAAAAAAAGGAATGACAAGCCGCTTGTTGCGCCGGATATTACTTATGGCGAGCCTGAAAAAAAAGCTCCTACCCAATGTCCACACCTCCGTCGGACAACACAGTCAAGTTGGAAACAATTCTTTCGAAGAATTCACTGCTGCTCTCTTCACCCCGGCAGATCTGGGAAAACAACTGTCCGTCCCTGATAAAAACAACACGGGATGCCCGGCTGGCTGCAAGAGAACTGTGAGTAACCATTAAGATAGTCTGGCCGTTTTTGTGCAGCTCGGCAAAAATATCAAGCAGTTTGGCCGCTGATTTGGAATCCAGTGAACCAGTCGGTTCATCGGCCAAAACCAGTTTCGGGCGGGTAATGACCGCCCTTGCCACTGCTGTCCGCTGCTTTTCCCCTCCGGAAATTTCATAGGGGAATTTATTCAGAATGTGTGTAAGTTCCAGGCTTTCGGCCAGAGGGTACAGGCGCGCTTCCATTTCCCTAATCTCCATGTCCGAGAGCACCAGGGGCAAAAGGATATTATCCTTAACTGAAAAGGTATCAAGCAAATTAAAGTCTTGGAAGACGAATCCCAGGTTTTTGCGGCGAAAAGCCGACAGTTCACGGTCTTTGATGGTTTTGACGCTTTGTCCTTCCAGCAGCACGTCACCGGCAGTCGGTTTGTCCAGTGTGGCAATGATATTAAGCAGGGTTGTTTTCCCTGAGCCGGACGGCCCCATAATGGCCGTAAACTCCCCGGCCGATACTTCAAGGTTGACTTTTTTCAGAGCGGTAAATTGCTGCCCTCCCAACCGTGACCTGTAAACTTTCTTGACATTTTTGACCTGCAGCAGTTCCATTCTTACTACCTCTCTTCACACTTTGCTACACTTATTATAAGAAAACGGGAAATGTCCAACCAGCGAACAGCCTTACATTTCCCGTTTTAAACTTACATTTTTGTCACTTTTGCCTTATTCCCAAAGATCCTTTTGCTTTGGGAAACGGAGAGTGACTTTTGTGCCGGTGCCTACTTTTGAGGCAAGTTGAATTTTAATCGCCAGGGCATCCGCCACTTTTTTCGCCAGATACAGGCCTATCCCGCTGGCCCTTTTGTCCAGCCTTCCGTTGTATCCCGTGTAGCCTTTTTCAAAAACTCTGCTTAAATCTTCGGGGCGAATCCCGATACCCGTATCTTCAATGACCAGTGTGTTTTTTTCTGCAAAGACCGTTATTTTGCCGCCCGGCGGCGTATACTTAATTGCATTGGACAAGATTTGCTCGCAGATAAAGGAAAGCCATTTGCTGTCTGTTAACACGCTCACATCCATTGGCTCGACCCAAACTGCAATTTTTTTGTAAATAAAAAGCGTCGCGTATTTTTTTATACTCTGACGCACTATTTCTTCCAAAGGGTAATCTTTTATTACCAAATCACTTGCCAGATTGCCGATTTTAACGTAATGCAGCACCATTTCCGCATACCGTTCAATTTTAAACAGTTCCTGCTCCAGGACGGCATTGACATCACCACCGCTCTGCAGTGCCAGGCGCATAACCGAAATCGGTGTTTTAATCTGATGCACCCACATGGTATAGTACTCGGTCTGCTCTGCCTGTGCTTCTTCTATACCGGCCTTGGTTTTCTCCAGGAGCTGAGATAAGTCTGCAATAATCTTTTGGTACTTTTGTTCGAGCAGGTTGTTTGCAGGAGGCATTCCAGAGACAGGTAGCGGGTTTTTGTTTTCGCCCAGGCGGTTAAGATGCCTGATGATGCCATAAAAACGCACAGCATCAAATACAACCCAGGTTAGCAGTAAAAATGTCACAATAGCGGTGCCGTAGAGAACGGAATCCATGGGCAGTCCGGATAAATAATGAATCAGTACAAAGAAAAAAACTGCCGCCAGATAAATGGCAAAAACTGCCCTGCGGTACCGAAGATAGGCTTTAATCGTAAACAATGTACCCCATACCCTTCTTGGTAACAATTAAGTCATAAATGCCTATTTCCTCAAGTCGCCTGCGCAGCCGGTTGACATTTACCGTTAGTGTATTATCATCAATAAAACAGTCGCTATCCCACAATCTTTTCATCAGTTGTTCCCGTGTTACAAGCCGGTTTTTATTTTCCAACAGCATTTGCATAATTTTAAATTCGTTTTTGGACAGCTCAACTTTATTATCGTCATAATTCACGGTTGCATCGTTTAAATTCAAAACTGCTTTCCCGGCTGACAAAAGCTGCGGTTCGCTCTTAAGCTGGTAGGTGCGCCTGAGCATGGCCCGGACCTTGGCGATAACAACGTCAAAGGAAAAGGGTTTGGTGATATAGTCATCGCCGCCCATATTCATGGCCATAACAATATTCATATTTTCCGTGTGCGAAGACAGAAAGATAATTGGCACATTGGAAACTTTTCTTATTTTGTCGCACCAGTAGTAGCCATTGTAAAACGGAAGTGAAATATCCAAAAGAACCAGATCGGGTCTGGAGACAAGAAACTGGCTGAAAACATCGTTGAAGTCTGTGATATAGCTGACAGCATATCCCCATTTTTTCAGGTTTTCAGCCAAAAGCTCCGCCAGGTTTATCTCGTCTTCAACGATTAATACTTTGTACATGGAAAACCCCCGGGCAAAAAGACACTCTACCTTCCGGTATTATTATATCCGATGCCGGTCCGGCAGACAATGAGGAGAAAAAAACTGCCTGGGCAGCAGTTATTGTCCAGGCAGGTGGTTATCGGCAAGCAACTCTTCGCTGAGCTGTCCCTGCAGTTTTTCCAGACACCGGTAGTCCATTGCTTCCCTGTAAATTTCCTCAAGTTTTTCATGGGCCTGTTTGGCGTGGCGGAGAAATTCCACCGCCTTGCCCAGCAAATACCAGAAGCGTTCCGTGTTTTCCGTTCTTTCAGCAGTGTACTTTTTAAAAAGAGCGGTATTTATGTAACGGTTAAGGGCAATTGTAGACTGTTCCCGCACTAATTGCAGCGGATCCAGGGAAAAGGTATGGGGGTAGGTCATTTTAACAAAGGCCGTTTTTATGGCCGGTATGACAACGGCATCTACCCGCTGCGGGTCAAAACTGCAGCGGAAGGTGTAAAGCTGATATCCCGCATCTTTGACTGTTTGCCTGATTCTTCCCAGCAAAAACGATTTTCCGGTGCCGGGTTCTCCCGTCAGGTAGTAAAAGCGCTCCAGGCCTTTAAAGATGGATGGATAAAAATTGAGAAAGCCTTTCGGAGTAATGGCACCGGCAAAAAGCTGGCGTTCTTTTGGTTCTTCTTCCTTTTGGGGCAGCGCGTCCGCCAGTTCCCCTAGCAACCGCCGTACCATCCGGTTAGCCGCCCTGTAGTCCATGGCCCTGGCCGTCAGCCACCGCAGTTTGTCCAGCACCACCGCTCCTTCTTTTAAATACTGGTAGGCCTGGGAAAAACACAAGCTTTTCCGGCCGGCAAGCTCGGCAATTACATGTCTTTTGGATTGCAGCTTCTCTTTTCGCCAGCATTGGCCAAAATCAACAATTTCATCGTATGCGCCGGGCAAGACAGGGTCCATGGTGTGGGGGGCCGTTCCGTCCACTGCGGCAAAACCCAAAGCCGGCACACTAAGCCCGTCAAGCGATGCCGGGTCCGATGAACAGTAAAACAATTCTGTTTTAAGTCCGGCGGCAAGCGCTTTTGCCTGCAGCCGCTTCAGCAGAGTGGATTTTCCTGTTCCCGGTCCTCCTTTAATTATCAGCAGGCGTTTTGTTTCAGAACCGGGTATGTAGCGGAAGAGTGAAATAAAACCCTGAGCGGTATTTCCGCCGGCAAAATATGAAGTACTTGCTTCTTTTCCCATTATCTGTTTTTCTCCTTCTGTCAGAAATGCTAATTTATATTATGGACGGCAAACTCCCCTTGTGCCTGTCTCTCTCCCGGAAAGAGCAAGACAGTGTTATGCCGGCACGCAGATGGAAAATATAAGGAAAAGTTTGCTAGCCGGGAGTTGTAATGGTATAATTATGGAAAGGCAAAAAAGGAGTGTCTGTATGGAAGACTGTGTATTCTGCAGGATTATCCGCCGGGAGCTGCCGGCTGATGTAGTATATGAGGATGAACAGGTACTGGCTTTTAAGGATATAAATCCCCAGGCGCCGACCCATGTTCTGGTAGTTGCCAAAAAACATCTGGCCTCCCTTGACGACCTTCCTGCTGAAACAGATGAAAAACTGGCTGCCGGCATATTTTCAGGCATTCAGAAAACTGCCGCCAGGCTTGGAGTCAGCGGCGGCTACAAGGTTGTTACGAACTGCGGTGAAGCCGCCGGGCAGGTAGTCGGCCACCTGCATTTTCACATTCTGGCGGGAAAGAAATTTGTTCCCTAATGGGGCGCCTGAGGCAGTTCAGGGCGTTTACTTTTGTTGACAGAATATATTGAAAGGGATATAATCAAAAAGGTACTTTTTTATATACCCTTCCATCCCGGCAATTATGCGCAGGATGGCACGAGGGGAGGGAAAGCAGTTGGCTGTAATTAAAGTGGGGAAAAATGAGACACTTGACAGCGCGATCCGCCGCTTTAAAAAACAATGTGCAAGAACAGGCATTTTGGCTGAGGTGCGCAAGCGGGAGCACTATGAAAAGCCCAGTGTGAGACGCAAGAAGAAATCCGAGGCTGCCCGCAAGAATAAAAGAAGGCGCTTTGCTTGAAATTTCCTGACAGCAGGTCGCAGACGACCTGCTGTATTATTATATGGAAGTTGATGTATAATGATAATACCAATACTGCCTCAGGGGAGGATGCCTATGAGGAAAAGAGCTCTGACGTTTTTTATTCTGCTCTTTTATCTCTTTGCCTGCGCCTTTATTCTGCCGGCTGCTGCCGCAAGTGAAGCAGTCTATGTGATTAAACTGGAAAAGGAAGTAGAGCAGGGGCTGTACCGCTATTTGCAGCGGACAATCAGGGAGGCAAATGAAAACGGGGCTGCTGCCATTATCTTGGAAATTGATACGCCGGGAGGTTTTGTCGCTTCTGCCGAGAATATCCAAAAACTGATCTATGATTCCGGTGTTCCCGTTTACGCCTATGTACGCTATAATGCCCTTTCGGCAGGCGCCTTTATTGCCTTATCCTGTGATGCCCTGTTTATGGCTCCGGGCAGTACCATAGGGGCGGCGGAGGTAAGAACATTAACGGGCGGAGAAGTTGATCAAAAAATTATAAAAGCCTGGGAAGGGAAAATGCGGACCACCGCCCAGCGTCTGGGGAAGGATGAAAAAATAGCCGTAGCCATGACCACCGAATCCCTGACCCTGACGGCTGCCGAGGCGGAGGAGATCGGTTTTGCAGACGGTGTGTTTGCCGACCGTTCCGAGATTTATGATTTTTTGGGACTAAATAATCCCGAGGAATTCATCGCTGAAATAACTCTGGCGGAACGCCTGGCCCGCTTTGTAACCAACCCTTACGTTGCCCCGGTGATTTTGGCGGTGGGCATCACGGCTTTGGTTATCGAAATACTGGTGGCGGGCTTCGGACTGCCGGGAATAATAAGTATTTTAGCTTTTGCCCTTTTCTTCGGCAGCCATATATTTGCGGGGCTGGCGGGCAGGGAAGTAATCTTCCTGTTTATAATCGGCCTTATCCTGCTGCTGGCGGAGGCCTTTATGCCCGGCTTCGGTGTCCTGGGCATCGGCGGCCTTGTTGCCGTAATCGCCTCGGTTATCCTTTCCGCTGCCAGCACGGGGCAGGGTGTACGCACACTTATTGCTGCAATTGTGTTGACTGCTTTTGTTATTGCCGTTATTTACCGCTACCTGAAAAGATCTCTCCTTTGGTCGCAAATTGTCCTGCAGCATGCGGCAAAAAGCGAGGACGGTTATCTGGGTACCGGCGATTATTCCAGGCTTGTGGGCAAAGAAGGAGTGACTTTGTCCGTCCTGCGGCCGGCCGGCCTTGCGGAATTTGACGGGGAGCGAATTGATGTAGTGAGTGAGGGCAGCTTTATTGACCGGGGAGTAAAGATAAAGGTGGCAAAGGTTGAAGGTACGAGGGTGGTAGTTCGCCCCAAATAAATACCGGGAGGTTTGCGAAAATGCCTGAACTGTTAATTCTTATTGGCCTGATTGTCTTTTTGCTGGCGCTGCTGTTTAGTATTGTTCCTGTCGGTCTTTGGATTTCCGCCTGGTTTGCCGGTGTCAGGGTAAGTCTTTTTACCCTGGTTGCCATGCGCCTGCGGCGGGTACCGCCGGCCAGAATTATTAATCCCCTGATTCGTGCTACAAAGGCCGGGCTGGACTTAAAAATTGACCAGCTGGAAAGCCATTACCTGGCAGGCGGCAATGTGGACCGGGTTACCAATGCCCTGATAGCGGCGCAGCGCGCCGGCATTGATCTGGGTTTTGAAAGGGCGGCGGCCATTGATCTGGCCGGGCGCGATGTGCTGCAGGCGGTGCAGGTTAGCGTCAATCCGCGGGTGATTGAAACTCCCGTTGTGGCGGCCGTTGCCAAGGACGGCATTGAACTGAAGGCCAAAGCCCAGGTTACCGTTCGGGCCAATATTGAACGCCTGGTAGGCGGCTCCGGCGAAGAAACCATTATTGCCCGGGTCGGGGAAGGTATTGTAACCACCATTGGTTCTGCTGAAAACCACAAAAGCGTGCTGGAGAATCCCGACTTAATCTCTAAAACGGTGCTGGATAAAGGGCTTGACGCCGGCACGGCTTTCGAAATCCTGTCCATTGATATTGCCGATGTTGATGTTGGCAAGAATGTGGGTGCCCAGCTGCAGACCGACCAGGCTGAAGCCGACAAGCGCATTGCCCAGGCCAAAGCGGAAGAAAGAAGGGCAATGGCCGTGGCCTACGAACAGGAAATGAAGGCCGCCGTGCAGGAAATGCGGGCCAAAGTGGTGGAAGCCGAAGCGGAAGTGCCCCGTGCCCTTGCCCAGGCGCTTCGTGAAGGAAAGCTGGGTATTTTGGATTACTATAATTTGAAAAATATTCAGGCAGATACCGACATGCGTGATTCCATCGCCAAATTAAGCGGCAAAGACCAGGATAAGAACGAAAAATAATCTGCGCCGGGGGGTGGCAATATGGGAGCTCTGGTACTTTTTGTCCTGTTTCTGATATTTTCAATTTTAAGCGCTGCTGCGGAAAGCCTGCAAAAACGGCAAAAAACACAAAAACCCCTGCGTCCTGTCCCGCCGGCAGGCAGTCAGCAGCATGAGGACGAACTTGAAAGGCCTGTATATATCCCTGTTGACCTGCTGCCAAAAGACAAAAGCGAACTGGATATGCTGCCGGCCGAAGAGAAGCCTTCTCCCGCCTCAACTATAGCGGAGCCTGCTTTTTTCGCCCGTTCCGCTCCGCGGCGGCCTGCGAGAGAAAAGCCCGTCAAGCGGCCGGCTGCCAGGCGGGAAGATGCTGTTTTGCCGTTATTTGGACGGCATGAACTGGTTAAAGCAGTGATTTTTTCGGAAATACTCGGCCCTCCCGTTGCCGCAAGGCGCTTCCGGCGAAATTGAAACAAATGACAGACGCCCTGTGCACTGCACGGGGCGTTTTGCATAACAACCGTCCCTAAAGCATACAAATGAAAGGAGGATTGGGGGGAAAAGCGTGGGTGAAAAGACAGGTTCAAAATGGCGCCGGCCACTGGCGGATATATTTGAGCTGCCACGCGAAATAATCCTTGACTTGCCCCGGGTGACAATAACCGGCAATTTGCAGTGTTACATAGAAAATCACGGTGGAATTATTGCCTATACAGGGGGAAAAGTGCGAATAGCCCTGACAGACGGAGAACTGGCCGTCAGCGGTGAAAATCTGGTGATTCGCTATATGAATAAGGATGAAATAGCCATTGACGGCAGTATCCTGGGAATTCAGTATAAACTTGATTCCGTATAGGGGAGCTATGGCGTGACGATACTAAAATTACGTTATTTCTTAACAGGTTTTTTATTAATACGGATAACGGGCGCCGCCCCTGAGAAGTTTTTTAATCTTGCCGCCCTGGAGGGAATCCCCCTCTGGGATATAAAACACGGCACGGGCAAGTTTACTTTTAAAACCGATGTTGACAGTTTTGCCGGTTTGCGCCACCTGGCGCGGCGGACGGGCTGTCGTTTGCATATTCTGGGTAAAGCCGGCCTGCCTTTCCTGTGCAATCGCCTGCTGCGCCGCCGCGGCTTGATTTTCGGGCTTATTTTTTTCATTCTTGGCCTTTATACAGCTTCTTCTTTCATTCTTTTTATCCAGATCACAGGCAATGAAAAGCTGGATTCCGGGTATTTGCGTGAACTTGCAGCCCGGGCCGGGGCAACACCCGGCAGGCTGAGGCGGAACTTGGACATTGATGATGTAGCCAACCGGATGCTGCTTGCGGAACCGAGACTGGAGTGGGTCGGGCTGCAGCTTGTGGGGACAAAGTTAATTATCGAGGTCAGGGAAGCAATTGATAAGCCGGCGGAGATGGATGCACCCGCCGATCTTGTTGCCGCCAAGGACGGCCTAGTAACGGAAGTGCTTGTTTTTGTCGGTGAAGCAAGGGTGCAGCCGCAGGAAACGGTCAGGCGCGGCCAGTTGCTGATAGAAGGCATTATCCGCCCGGATCCGCAGTATGCAGCAGAAGGCGAAGAACAGAAAAGCAAGCCGGTTCATGCGCAGGGAAAGGTTATTGCCAGGGTCTGGTATGAAGGATATGGGGAGGCTTCATTAACTGAAACAGTCAGGGTGCGCAGCGGACGCAGCATTTCACGGCGGATTCTCTGCATAGAGGGACAGCCTGTTTTGAGGGTCGGCAGGGACAGCATACCCTTTGCCCGCTATGAGAAAGTTATAAGGTCGCAGCCGGTTTTGGAAAGGATTATCCGTGTGCCTGTCGAAGTTGTTACAGAAACCTTTTATGAACTTGAGCTGCAGAAAAAGGAAATAACCGCAGAACAGGCCAGAAAACTTGCCCTTGCAAGGGCAAGGCAGCTGGCAGAACTGCAATTGCCCGCCGATGCTGAATTAATTGATGAAACAGTGGAGGAACTCCCGGTGCAGAAAAAGGGATTGTTTAGAGCCCGCTGCATCCTGGAAACGCGGGAAGATATTGCAGTCAGCAAACCAAAAAACGGAGGCGAAAGTTCGTTTGACTGAAAGGCAACCGACTGCCGGCCAGGAGGAAAAGCTGGTTGTAGCCGTAAAAAACAACGAGGAACTGCAGAACCTTTTGGGCAGGTTTGACCAGCATGTCACTCTTTTGGACAGTTATTTCAATGTGCGTGTGAGGCCGGAAGGCAAAAATGTTGTTGTGGAGGGAAGCAAAAAGGAAGCCGGGCAGGCTGCTTTGTTGCTTAATGAGCTGCTCTGGCTTATCCGCCAGGGCTGGACTTTGGCTGTTTCCGATGTCGAATATGCTATTCAGTTGATCTTAAACGGACAAGCTGACAAGCTGCGCAGCTTGTTTACCGATATGGTCTTTGTCACGCCGCGCGGTAAAAAAATAAAACCCAAAACCATTGCTCAGAAAGCATATCTTGATGCCATCCGTAATAATGATATTGTTTTTTGCATAGGACCTGCCGGGACGGGCAAGACGTACATCGCTATGACCATGGCAGTTAAGGCGTTGAAGGAGCGCAGTGTCCAGCGCCTGATTCTGACCCGGCCTGCAGTGGAAGCCGGTGAAAACCTGGGTTTTTTACCCGGAGATTTGCAGGAAAAGGTGGACCCTTATTTGCGTCCTCTCTATGACGCGCTCTATGACCTGTTGGGAGCTGACGTTTACCGCGGCTATATGGAAAAGGGCATGATTGAAATCGCTCCCCTTGCCTATATGCGAGGAAGGACTCTTGATGATTCCTTTATTATCCTTGATGAAGCCCAGAATACAACGTCTGAACAGATGAAAATGTTTATAACCCGCCTGGGATTTAATTCCAAGGCGGTTATCACCGGAGATATAACCCAGGTAGATCTGCCGCGGGGCCGGTATTCCGGTCTTAACGAGGTGCAGAAAATTTTAAAAGGCATTGCCGGCATAGAGTTTGTTTACATGACTGAAAAGGATGTGGTGAGGCATCCCCTGGTACAGAAGATTATCCGTGCTTATGCCGAATATGAAGACAAGCGTGGTGACTAGTTATGATGGATATAAACAAATTACTGGGAAACATCAGGGGAAAAATTCCGTTTACTGTTAGTTCAAGCTGGCAGCGCTTAATTCTAACCGCCTTTTTTTACGCTCTTATTTTAGCCATCCTGTCTTTAAGTGTTATCTCAGCCAGGGTCGACCTGAAACTGGGCAAACCCAGTCCCCGGCGCATCGTGGCGGAGTGGAATGCCATCGATATTTATGCAACGGAACGCTTGCAGGAAGAAGCTGCCCGGGAGGTTGCCGAATCATATGATTATGACCCCTCTGTTTTGGTTCATACGGAAGAGCAGGTCGCAGCTTTCTTTCAAAATGTGAAAACAATACGCTCACTGCCGGTTGATGATGAAGAAAAAATAAACAGGCTGCTTGCCATCGAAGACATAGAAATGACGGAGCAGCTGGCAGTTTCACTTTTAGCTGCCCGCAATTCCGATCTCAATGAAATGCAGCAACAGCTCATGGAGGTGCTGCAGGCAATCCTGCAGCAGGGTGTAAAGCCGGGCGGCCTTGAGACGGCCCGCCGGCAGGCTTTGCAGGAAATAAGCTTTCTTATATTTGAACAGGATCAAAAGCGGGTGATGGTAAGACTGGCAGAGGCGGTAATCGAACCCAATATGATTTACAATGCCGAGGCAACAAATAAAGCCAGGGAAGCTGCCAGGGCGGCGGTAGAACCGGTGCGGATCCTGGAAGGAACGGAAATCATCAGAGAGGATGAAATTGTTACCCAGCGGCACCTGGAGCAGCTGGAAGCCCTTGGGCTTCTGCGCGGCGTTTCCGGCTACCCCGTCTTTTTCGGGCTTGCTTTTATTCTACTGCTGCTGTTTCTGGTTATTGGGCTTTTTTGTTATATTTTCCGGCCGGCTATTTATAATGACAATAAACGTCTTTTCCTTTTGGGGCTGATTACCGTTTTGACCCTTATTTTTTCCATTGCCGCTAACTATTTTTCCGGCTACCTGATACCCGTGGCAATGGGTGTGATACTGATTGCCATCCTGCTGGACGGCGGGCTGGCATTGCTGATGAGTATTGTTTTTGCCGTTTTTGTAGTTATTACCACGGGAAATGATTTCCGCTTAATGCTGGTTGCCCTCTTCGGCGGCCTGGTTGCCGCCTACAGCGTGAGCCGGCTGCATCGCCGCTCCGATTTGGCAAGGGCAGGGCTGTATGTGGCGGCAGTTAACGTTTTTACCTATATGGGGCTTTTTCTCTATGGCGGTACACTGCGTTTCGGCTATGATGTTTTACGGGAATTTGGCCTTAACACTTTGGCGGCTGTTGGCAACGGAATTTTTTCCGCTGTCATGGCTATAGGCCTTCTTCCTTACCTGGAGAGCGCCTTTGGCCTAACCACTCCGGTTACCCTGCTGGAATTATCCGATCCGGGCCACCCCCTGCTGAAACAGCTGTTAATGGAGGCCCCGGGAACTTACCACCATAGCCTGCTGGTGGCCAACCTGGCGGAAGCTGCCGCCGAGGCTGTCGGCGCGGACCCGCTTTTGACCAGGGTGGGTGCTTTTTATCATGATATCGGCAAGCTTAAAAGGCCCTACTTCTTTATAGAAAACCAGCTGGGCGGCAATCCCCATGAAAGGATTTCCCCGAATTTAAGTACTCTGATTATAACTTCCCATATCAAAGACGGCCTGGAAATGGCAAAGGAATACAAATTGCCCAAGGTCATCCGGGATATTATAGTCCAGCATCACGGCAACAGCCTGGTGTCGTTTTTCTATAAACAGGCGGAAAAAGAAAGCAGCGACAGGGACAGCCTCCGGGAAGAGGATTTTCGCTATGAAGCGCCTACTCCCCAGACAAAGGAAGCGGCCATAATAATGCTGGCAGATTCCGTCGAGGCCGCTGTCCGTTCTCTTGCCAAGCCGTCGCTGGGCCGCCTGGAGGCAACTGTCCGGAAGATAATCAAGGAAAAATTGGATGACGGGCAGTTCGACCAGTGTGATATTACCTATAAGGAGTTGGACATTATTGCCAACACCTTTGTTAAAATACTTTCCGGAATATACCATACACGGATTGAGTATCCTGAAAAGGAACTGAAGGCTGAAATAGAAGGGAGCGGAAAAAATGCCGGTCTTAATGAATGATCTGACCGGCGGAAAGCTGTCGGTACAAGTATTGCCTGTTATGGAGAAAATCGCCGCGACAGCCCTGGAAAAGGCGGGTATTTCCCTGGCAGCTGAAATCAGCCTGCTCTTGTGTGATGATAAAATGATTCAGGAGCTGAATAAATCCTGGCGCAGCGAGGACAAACCGACCGATGTGCTGTCTTTCCCTCTTCTGGATGAAGAAGAACCGGATATAACGGCAGAGGAACTTTTGCTTGGGGATATCGTTATTTCCCTGGATAGCGCAGCCCGGCAGGCTATGGAGTACGGCTGGAATACCGAAGAGGAAGTACTGCGCCTTTTTACTCATGGCTTACTGCATTTGCTGGGGTATGACCATAAAAACCAAAAGGAAGAGCAGGAAATGCGGTCTGCGGAAGAGAAATTGCTGCATATGGCGGGAGTGAGGCTTGATGCACCACATGAGGAAAAGTAAGAATTTCCGGGAAAGCCTTCGTTTTGCGCTTAACGGTTTGGCTGATGCCTGGCGCAGTGAGCGCAATATGCGTTTTCACGTGGCAGCTGCGGCAGTGGTGGTGCTCCTGGGATTGTACTGCCAATTTGACAGGTTTGAATGGCTTTTTTTGCTTTCAGCAATCTTTCTGGTAATGACAATGGAAATGATGAATACTTCCCTGGAAAGGGTTGTTGACCTTTTTACGGATGAATACCATCCTCTTGCCCGCCTGGCTAAGAATGCTGCTGCAGGTGCGGCTTTGCTGGCGGCATTATACGCTGTAATTGTTGGCCTGGTAATTTTTTTGCCAAAGATACTTCCCAAACTTTAGTGCCTTATTATAAAATATTTTTATAATCAATAATTAACTGCGATCCGATAATTTGGAAGGGGCCCAGCAAGCAGTTTTAGATAAATGGAGGGGGAACCGTAAATGCCAAGATCGTCATCGGCGGCAGCTACAGATAAAAAGACGCTGTTACTTGTTCTTTTAATCCTGGTTAATATTGCACTTGTTATTTTCGGCTTTTACTTTCTATACCATAACTTTGCTTCCGGTAGCGAAAACATGGAAGCAAAAAAGGATATGGCGAAAAGTCTCGTGGAATACAACAGACGGCTGGCAAAGAACCTTGAGGTTGATTCCCGTGCCCTGGTGCATGAAGCCCTTTCCCGCTTTAATTATGAAATCGAACTGGCTGCCAGCGGAGATGAAATAAACAGGGCTATTTTGGTTCATGGCTCCCGTACTCAGGAAATCATCCTGCAGGAATACCAGACCAAGCAAAGGGAGAAAGTTTTGTCCCTGGTTAATCAGGACGAAAATGTAAAGGCCGTGACAGGTTATGATAAACTAAAACTAACCGTCAGATTGCTGCGGGAGGAAGGCGTAAAAGTTGAACCGGACGGTTTTTTAACTCCGCAAACGATTGAGAATATCAGCGAAACGATTATTCCTGGTGAACTGATGCAGGATTTGGATGTCGAAATTGAGGTGGAAAACGGGCACGGCCAGTTAATGCAGCCGGTAAACTTAATGGAACAGATCCGTACCCTGACAAAGGAAATAGACACCCTGCGCGTTTCCCTGCATGACCTGCGGGTCAAGGCAGGTTTTGGCGAAATGACCGGTCCGGGAATTATCGTCCGGATTTATGATGCGGAAAACGGCTACACCAGCGATACCATAATTCATGACACAGATGTCCGTGATATGGTAAACGAGCTTTTTGCTGCCGGAGCCAGCGGCGTGGCTGTGGGTAATCAGCGCCTGACTGCAACCAGCGCTATTCGCTGTGTAGGACCCTCTATTCTTGTCAATGACGAACGTATTTCCGTAAACCCGGTAGTTATTACCGCCATCGGAGATCCCGAAGTTTTGGAAAGCGGGCTTGATATAATGCGTATTACCCTGGAAATATCCCGCCAGGTGACAATAGAAATTGACCGGGTGGAAAACCTGACACTGCCTGCTTTCATTCCGCGCTAGGGGTGATAAAATGGATAGGACAGTGGTTGAAAAAATGCTTGCCAGGGCAGCGGCGGCCCGCAGAGAGGCATATGCCCCGTATTCCCGCTATCCTGTCGGGGCGGCGGTCCTGGCGGAAGGGGAAATATTTGCGGGCTGCAACGTGGAGAATGTTTCCTTTGGGCTTACCATGTGTGCTGAACGGGTGGCTGTCTTTTCCGCAGTGGCTGCCGGAAAGCGCAGGATTAAAGGCATAGTCCTGCTTGCCGACGGCAGCGAACCGCCGGTGCCCTGTGGGGCCTGCCGGCAGGTACTGTACGAGTTTAATCCGGAAATGTGGATTGTCTGTGCCGACCTGCAGGGGAACAGGCGGGTTTACAGCCTGCCGGAACTGCTGCCCGAGCCCTTTGCCGCTTTCAGCGCGGAGGCGCAAACGACATAAAAAGCCCTAACCGGTTAGGTTAGGGCCATTTACTGTACATTTGATGTTTCGTATGCTATTTTTTGTAGTAGATAGAGAAAATCATAATCACAAAAACAACGGTTACTATAATAATACTCCAGAGAAAACCGATAACAGGCGACAGCAAAAGGGCGGCTATAACAACGATGAAGAAAAGTATGTTAAAAAGCAGGGCTTTGTTGCCTGCGGCCTTCAGTTTTTTTGTTTCTTCGCTTCGTTTTTTTTCTTTGCCCGGCAAAACAGTATTACCCCCTGTTTTTCCTGTTTTCATTATAGTTAATTATGACAGGAGCGTCAACGGCAAGGGCTTGCAGCTGCCGTAAAGTCGCACCGGAAAGGTTTCTCCGGCGGGAAGGAGAAATAATAAACCCGAGGTGAAAGAAGTTAATGTTCCGTTCCGGTTTTGTTGCTTTGCTTGGCAGGCCCAATGTGGGCAAGTCAACACTTATGAACACCCTTATCGGCTCCAAAGCGGCCATAATTTCCGACAAGCCGCAGACTACCAGGAACCAGATACGCGGCATACTGACAACGGATTCTTACCAGCTGATATTCCTCGATACACCGGGAGTTCATAAGCCCCGGCACAAGCTGGGCGAAAAAATGGTGAGCCTGGCTTTGCGCACTTTGCAGGAAGTTGATGTGATTTTGTTCCTGGTGGATGCGGCGGCCGGTCCCGGCAGGGGGGATGAATATATAATCGGAGAGCTGCAGGATATTAAAACACCTGTGATACTGGTTGCCAACAAAGCAGATGCCGCCGGGGCGGGAAAGGCGCAGGAAATAATCGCCCATTACTGTACCTTCTACCCCTTTGCCGCCGCTCTTTGCCTCTCGGCCCTGACAGGAGCCAACAAAGAGCAGCTGCTGTCGCAGGTTCTGCGGTTTATTCCGGAGGGGCCGCTTTATTATCCCGCAGATATGGTAACGGATCAGCCGGAACGTTTTATTGTTGCAGAACTGATCCGGGAAAAAATCCTCCGGCTGACACGGGAGGAGATTCCTCATGCGGTGGCTGTGGAAATAACTGAACTGGCCAAAAGACCTGACCGGGAGCTGATTGATATTCATGCCAACATTTATGTGGAAAAAGATTCACAAAAGGGCATTGTAATCGGGAAAAACGGCAGTATGCTCAAGGAAATAGGACAACTGGCCAGAGAAGATATTGAGGGGCTTTTGGGCAGCGCCGTTTTTTTGCAGTTGTGGGTGAAGGTAAAACCGGACTGGAGAAATAAGGAGGGTCTGTGGCCGTCATTTGGCCTGGACCTGAACTAGAGGGGTAATTTTATGGAACTGCGCAGCCGGGCAATTATCCTGCGAACCGGCAACCTGGGGGAAGCCGACAAGCTGCTGACTCTTTTGCTGCCGCAGGCAGGCAAAATAAAGGCGGTGGCCCGGGGAAGCCGCAAAACAAAAAGCAGGTTTGTCTCACTGGTTGAACCGCTGAATCTGGGGCATTTTCTTTTAAAGCCGGGGAAAACCTTTTATATTTTCATCCAGGGAGAACTCATTAAGTCCTATTCCGGGCTGAAAAGGGATCTGGAAAAGCTGGCTTATGCCCAGTATTTCTGTGAATTGTGCGAGCACAGCCTGCCGGAGGGGGAACCGGCGGAAAAAATATTTCTGCTTTTGCTTGCCGCTTTGGAGAACCTGGAGAAAGACGCTTGTCCGGCCCGGGTTGCCCGCTGTTTTGAGCTTAACTTACTGGAGGAACTGGGCTTGCGTCCGGCTTTGGAGGCTTGCAGCAGCTGCGGCAGTAAAGAAGGCCCCTTTTATTTCGATCCGGCAGGAGGGAGCCTGCTTTGTACCGGCTGCCCCCGGCCGCACGGCAGTTTTCCTCTCAGTGCGTCGGCCCTTGCGTTTATGAGACGTTTCCTTAAACTGGGCTTTTATAAATTGTCTGTCTGTCGCCTTCCCGGGCGGGAAAACAAAGAAATCAGACAGGTTTGCAGCGGCCTTTTCAGTCATGCTTTGGGAATTGACAGGCTTAAATCCCTGGATTTTTTGCAACAGCTCGCTGCTTTTTCACCGCCGAAATAATTTTGCCCTTCTTAACGCAAAATAGATTTAACATACGCAACACCAAAGGAGGGCAGAAATGGATATAACCCTTCAGAAAATCGATTTGATCCGCAAGCGAACCGGCCTCAACTACCAGGAAGCGCGAAAACTGCTGGAGGAAGCCGACGGAGATGTCACTTTGGCACTGGATATTCATGAACAGGAGGGTAACGGCGGTATTATGAACAAGCAGGCTGAAAAGGTCAAAGATGCCATGTCAGGCAGTGTGGCAGAACCGTTCAAAAAGATGTGGCAAAAAGGTGTTAAAACCAGTGTCCGGGTGCGCGGTGAAGATGGGGTGCTGCTGGAATTTCCCGCGGTCCTTGCCATAGCCGGCGCTCTTTTTGCTCCCCGGGCCACTGCCATCGGGGCCGTAGCCCTGCTGCTCGCGCACTATACCCTGGAAGCGGGCGGCAGGGAAGCGGAAACCCTGTCCCGTTATGCTGAAGAATGGGCAGAAACTTAAAAAAATATTTGACTTGACGAAAGCCCTTGTTTTTGTTAGATTAATGACAAACTAAAAAACTACCGTTTGAAGAGGAGTATGTCGTGAACCAGACAGCGAACCGGGGTACGGTGGAAGCCCGGCGTGGATAAGCGGCGGAAGGGCGCTTCAGTTGAAACGGCAGCAAACAAGTGGGCATGCCTGGCATGCCAAATAGGGTGGAACCGCGGGAGCTTCCCGTCCCTATGGGACAGAAGCTCCTTTTACTTATCTAAAAAAACTGGATGGAGGCGATGAGATGGACCTGCAGACAATGATCTTCAAACTCCAGAATTATTGGGCTCGCCATCACTGTGTACTGGCAAATCCCTATGATGTGGAAAAGGGCGCCGGCACAATGAATCCGGCCACCTTCTTAAGGGCCCTGGGGCCTGAACCCTGGGCCGTCGCCTACGTTGAGCCTTCCCGTCGCCCCACGGACGGGAGGTATGGGGAGAACCCCAACCGCCTTTACCAGCATCACCAGTTCCAGGTGATTATAAAACCGCCGCCGGCGGAGATCCAGCAGCTTTATCTGGACAGCCTGCAGGAGCTGGGCATTGTGCCCCGGGAGCATGATATCCGTTTTGTCGAGGACAACTGGGAGTCCCCGACCCTGGGAGCATGGGGACTGGGCTGGGAAGTGTGGCTGGATGGCATGGAAATAACCCAGTTTACCTATTTTCAGCAGGTGGGGGGAATTGATGTCGATCTTGTGTCAGTGGAAATAACCTACGGTCTGGAACGTATCGCCATGTACCTGCAGGACAAGGAAAATGTTTTTGACCTGCAATGGGCTGAAGGTGTTGTTACCTACGGGGAGCTTTTCCACCGGGCTGAAGTGGAGCATTCCCTTTACAGCTTTCAGGCGGCAGATACTGAAATGCTGTTTAGCCTTTTTGCCACGCATGAAAAGGAGGCCGGACGGCTGCTCGCAGAAGGCCTTGTGCTGCCCGGCTATGATCAGGTCCTGAAATGTTCCCATATTTTTAACCTTCTTGATGCCCGGGGCGCACTCAGTGTAGCGGAAAGAACGGCCTATATCGGCCGTGTCCGCAATCTTTCACGCCTTGCGGCGCAGCAATACCTGCAGCAGAGGGAAGAAATGGGCTATCCTTTGTTGCCCGGGAGAAGGGGTGATTATAATGGCTAAAAAAGCTTTTCTATTGGAAATCGGGACGGAAGAAATCCCGGCCCGCTTCATGAATCCCGCCCTTGCACAGTTGCGGGAAGCGGCTGCCCGGGAGCTCGGGGCCGCCCGCCTTTCATATGATGAAATTAAAGTTTTCGGCACCCCGCGCCGGCTGGCGCTGCTGGTGGAAGGGCTTGCCGGCAGGCAGCAGGAGCTGGTGGAAAAAAAGAAAGGCCCGGCGGCAAAAGCGGCCTTCCAGGCAGACGGCACCCCTACAAAAGCGGCTTATGGCTTTGCCCGCTCCCAGGGAGTTGACGTCTCGGAGCTTCTTACTGAAGATGTGAACGGAACTGCTTATGTTTTTGCCGTCCGGAAAGAAGAAGGCAAAAGGATCGGGGAGCTGTTGCCTATACTTTGCCGGCGGCTGATTGGCAGTTTGTCATTTCCAAAGCCGATGTTTTGGCATGACAAAGATGTCCGGTTTGCCCGCCCAATCCGCTGGCTTGCGGCTTTGTGGGGGGAAGAAACGGTTGCCTTTTCCTTTGCCGGCCTCAATTCCGGGAATAAAACCCGCGGGCACCGTTTTCTGGCTCCGGAAGCGGTGGAGATAGAGGAAGCCTCTCTTTACCCGGAAATATTAAAAAGGAGCTTTGTGATTGCTGACCCGCAGGAAAGGGAAAAACAGATAGTCCTGCAGGTTGAGAAAGCGGCGGAGAAGCTTGGCGGCCGGACTGTCTTTGATGCCGGCCTGTTGGAAGAAGTGGTAAACCTGGTGGAATACCCGAAGGCTGTGACGGGAGAGTTTTCACGCGAGTACCTGGAGCTGCCGCAAGAAGTGCTGATTACCGTTATGCGCATCCACCAGCGTTATTTCCCCGTTTTCAATGCTGACGGGGAGATAATGCCGTACTTTATCACTGTCTGCAACGGTACAGATGATGCTTACCTGCAGAATGTGCAGGCCGGAAATGAGCGGGTGCTGCGCGCCCGCCTGGCCGATGCCCGCTTTTTCTTCAACGAAGACAGCAAGCAGCCGCTTGCTGATTATGTGGATAAGCTTGATAAAATTGTTTTTTTGGAGCCGGTGGGGACGATGAAACGGAAAACCGAGCGGCTGGTTGCTTTTGTCGAGCTGCTTTCCCGGGAACTGCAGCTGCCCGCCGGCGTCCGCGAAACGGCAGCTAGGGCCGCATATCTTGCCAAGGCCGACCTGATGACAGGCATGGTATCTGAGTTTCCTGAACTGCAGGGTACCATGGGTATGCACTATGCCCTGCGCAGCGGTGAAAGCGAAGAGGTGGCCGTTGCTGTCCACGAGCATTATGCACCGCGCTTTGCCGGCGACGAGCCTGCCCGGTCGCTGCCCGGCGCGCTGGTGGCCATTGCCGACAAGATGGATACCCTGGCAGCCTGCTTCGGCCTTGGACTTTTGCCCTCAGGCTCGCAGGATCCCTATGCCCTGCGGCGCGGAGCGGCGGGAGTGGTTGCGGCACTTTCACTGCACAAGCTGACCGTTCCTCTCGGACGCCTTTGTGAAATAGCCCTGGAAGGCTTAAAAGCTGAACTTGATGGAGATTTTGCGGAGACAGCCCGCCGGATGGAGGACTTCCTGCTGCAGAGAGTGCAGCACAGCCTCTCGGAACAGCAGATTCGCTATGATGTTATTGATGCTGTACTGAAAGGCAAAATAAGGGATTTGCCCGGTATACGGGGCAGCGCCTTCCTGCTGCAGTCCAAACTGGACTCTCCGGAATTGGACAGGCTTCTGACACCCTTTACCCGTGCCGCCAATCTTACCCGCGGCCAAAAGCCTGCCGCGGTAGATCCCGGTCTTTTCACAACTGCCGCTGAAAGGGAGCTTTATGCTGCGGCCCGGGTGGCGGAGGCGGCAGTGAAAGAAGGTGTTGTAGGCAGGCAGTATGAAAAAGTATTTACTGCACTTGCGCCCCTGTTTATGCCTATAGAACGCTTTTTTGACGAGGTAATGGTTATGACTGATGATGCTGCTATCCGGAATAACCGCCTTGCCTTGCTGGTTTTTGTCAGGGAATTATTCCTGTATCTTGGTGACCTCTCCAGAATTGTCCAGGAAAAAAATCAGAACAAGGGCAGGAAATAAATTGCCCATATAGTATATACTATAAGAGATTTTTTTCAGATATAGTGTATACTATTTATTAAATATTAGGAGGGGTCAAACATCAAACTGAATGCTAGGCAAAAGGAGATACTGGAAATAGTAAAGGCCGACGGACCCATCTCCGGAGAGGAAATAGCAGCCCGGCTTAATCTTTCCCGGGCTGCTTTACGACCGCATCTGGCAGTCCTGACAACATCCGGTTTAATTGATGCGCGGCCCCGGGTCGGTTATTTCTATGTGGGGAATATGTTAACCGGGGTATCGGAAATCCTGCAGCGCTACCAGGTGAAGGACATAAAAAGCCGCCCTATTGTTATCAGGGAACAGACTTCAGTGTATGATGCCATAGTGACGCTGTTTTTGGAGGATGTGGGGACGCTGTATGTGGTGGACGAGAACGGTTTTCTGCAGGGAGTGGTTTCCAGGAAAGATTTCCTTAAGTCGGCATTAGGTGGTGCTGACCTGCATAGAATGCCGGTAGGTGTCATAATGACCCGAATGTCACAGATTCATATGGTCACTGAAGATGAAACCATGCTGGATGTTGTGAAGCGAATCTGTGAATATGAAGTTGATTCCCTGCCGGTTGTGAAAATTATTGACAACCACAGTTTTAAGGTAGTGGGACGGGTGACAAAAACAAATGTAGCCCGGCTGCTCCTGGAACTATGTGAAGGCAGTTAGCGAGGTGGCGAGGGTTTGGAAGAAAAAAACAAAAAACTCATAGTCTATGTAGTTTCGGATTCTATAGGCGAAACGGCGGAATTTGTTGTCAAAGCGGTTAGCAGTCAGTTTAACTCCGGACATGTGGATATCCGCCGGGTTCCCTTTGTCAATGATGTAGAGACCATTCACGAGGTTCTGGAAGAAGCATCGCTGGGGAAGGCCATGATTGCCTATACCCTTGTTTTGCCGGAATTAAGAAGAGTCATCCGGGAAGAAAGTAAAAAACTGAATATTGTTGCCGTTGATGTCATGGGCCCGATGATGGATGCTTTTTCAGAGCTTATAGGCGTCGATCCGCATATGGAACCGGGACTGATCAGGCGTTTGGACGAAGAATATTTTCGCCGGGTGGCTGCCATTGAGTTTGCCGTAAAATATGATGACGGCAAAGATCCCCGCGGGATCCTACTGGCAGATGTGGTACTGATCGGTGTCTCCCGTACATCCAAGACGCCTTTGTCCATGTACCTGGCAAATAAGCATCTGAAAGTGGCCAATCTGCCGCTTGTACCGGAAGTTGAACCGCCGGAAGAGCTTTTCTGGATACCTGCCGGCAAAATAATCGGCCTGACTATCAATCCCCGTCAATTAAATGAAATCCGCAAGGAAAGGTTAAAAGCCTTAGGCTTGCACGGTCAGGCCAATTATGCCAGTTACGAACGTATCCTTGAAGAACTTGACTATGCAGAAAAAATAATGCGCAAGCTGGGCTGTCCCATTTTTGATGTTTCAAACAAGGCCGTAGAAGAAGTGGCCAATAAAATACTACAAATCGTTAGGGAGGAACCTGAGGATGGGGAGTAAAAACGTTTACTTGTTTTCAGAAGGAAATGCACAAATGAAAGAACTGCTGGGGGGCAAGGGAGCAAACCTGGCTGAAATGACCAGAATCGGCCTGCCTGTCCCTCCGGGATTTACAGTTTCCACCGCTGCCTGCCTGGAATATTTCCGCCGGGAACAAAAAATATGGCCCGAGCTGCAGGATGAGGTTCTGGCGGCACTGCGCAAACTGGAGGAAATAACGGGAAAGAAATTCGGAGACAAAACAAATCCCCTGCTTGTTTCCGTCCGCTCCGGCGCAGTTATTTCCATGCCGGGAATGATGGACACCGTTCTTAACCTGGGACTTAATGACGAAACGGTGCTCGGGCTGGCAGCCGCCGCGAGCAATGAGCGTTTTGCTTATGACTGTTACCGCCGGTTTATTCAGATGTTCGGCGATGTGGTTTTGGATATTGACCATTATCTCTTTGAGCATACTCTTGAGAAGAAAAAACAGGCTCTGGGTGTCCGGGATGACACCGGGCTTGACGCCGGAGCCCTGCAGGAACTGGTGGCGGAATTCAAAGATATTGTTTTCAGGGAAACAAAAAAACACTTCCCGCAGGACCCCGAAGAGCAGCTAATGCTGGCCATTCAGGCAGTTTTTGCTTCCTGGAACAACCAGCGGGCCATAGTATACCGCCAGATAAATAAAATCCCGGATGACCTGGGCACCGCAGTGAACGTGCAGACCATGGTCTTCGGCAACCTGGGAGAAGACAGCGGCACCGGCGTGGCCTTTACCCGCAATCCGGCCGACGGTACAAATGAGCTTTACGGTGAATTTTTGGTTAATGCCCAGGGTGAAGACGTGGTTGCCGGTATCAGAACCCCCCTGGATATTTCCAAGATGGCGGAATATATGCCTGCCGTTTATGAAGAATTCAAAGAACTTTGCAACCTGCTGGAAAAACATTACCGCGATGTGCAGGATATTGAATTTACCGTGGAGCGAGGGAAGTTGTACCTGCTGCAGACAAGATCCGGGAAGCGGACTGCCGCTGCGGCGGTTAAAACAGCCGTTAACATGGCCCAGGAAGGCCTCATTGACCGCAAGGAAGCATTGCTGCGGGTTGACCCCGCCCAGCTTGACCAGCTCCTGCACCGCCGGGTTGATCCCAGCGCCAAACCGGATGCCCTTGCCAAAGGGCTGCCCGCTTCTCCGGGAGCCGCTTCCGGGAAAATTGTATTTAATGCCGATGAGGCGGAAAAAATGGCAGAAGACGGCGAAAAAGTAATTCTAGTGCGGCCTGAGACCACCCCTGATGATATTCACGGTATTGTGGCCGCCCAGGGGGTGCTCACCAGCCGCGGAGGGATGACCAGCCACGCTGCAGTGGTGGCGCGCGGCATGGGCAAATGCTGCGTTGCAGGCTGCGAGGCTTTGAAAATAGATTTGTCTGCCGGGACAATGACTGTCGGCGGGCAGGTTTTCAAGAAAGGCGACATTATATCCATCGACGGTTCCACAGGCGAAGTTTTTGCCGGAGAAGTACCCATGATTGATCCCGTGCTTTCCGATGAATTTGTTGTTCTCCTGCAGTGGGCGGATGAAGTTAAAGTTTTAGGAGTGAGGGCCAATGCCGATACGCCGGAAGATGCCCAAAAAGCCAGGGAACTTGGTGCCCGCGGCATTGGTTTGTGCCGTACGGAGCATATGTTTATGGCCCAGGAACGCCTGCCGGTGGTGCAGGAAATGATTCTGGCCGAGGACGATGAGACAAGGGCAAAAGCCCTTGCCAAGCTGCTGCCGATGCAGCAGAAAGACTTTGAAGGTATTTTCCGGGCAATGGAGGGACTCCCTGTTACCATCCGCCTGCTTGACCCGCCGCTGCATGAATTTTTGCCAAACCTGGAAGATTTGCTGGTAGAAGTAACCCTTCTCAGGGAAAGAAAAGATAATCCGGAGCTGCTGCGGGAAAAAGAGGAACTGCTGAGGCAGGTAAGGTCCCTTGATGAATTGAACCCCATGCTGGGGCACCGCGGCTGCCGGCTTGGTCTTGTAACACCGGATATATATAAAATGCAGGCTTTGGCCATCTTCCGTGCCGCAGCAAAGCTCCTTTCAGAGGGCAAGACAGTTACGCCGGAAATAATGATTCCGCTGGTAGGGCTTGACAAGGAACTGGAAGTTATGCGCCGGCTGGTCGTAGAGGCGGCGGAAGAAGTAATGGCTGAAACGGGGCTCAAGATTGATTATAAAGTGGGGACAATGATTGAATTACCCAGAGCTTGTGTGACGGCGGACCGGATTGCCGCCCATGCCGATTTCTTCTCCTTCGGGACAAACGATCTCACCCAGACCACTTTCGGCTATTCCCGGGACGATGCCGAAGGGAAATTCCTGCTGCATTACCTGCAGGAAAAAATCCTGCCGGAAAACCCCTTTGCCGTCCTGGACAGGGACGGAGTCGGCGAACTGGTTAAAATGGCGGCAGAAAAGGGGCGTGCCGTCAAGCAGGACCTGAAACTGGGCATTTGCGGTGAACACGGCGGAGACCCCTCCTCCATCGAGTTTTGCCATCTTGTCGGCCTGGACTATGTTTCCTGCTCTCCCTTCAGAGTTCCCATTGCCCGTCTGGCCGCCGCCCGGGCTGCTATAAGCAACAGAGACTAATCGGGATTGTGGAACAAGCTTTACAATATGTTAGAAAAATTACCGAGGTATTGCCTTTGCAGGCAATACCTTTTTCTTGGCTGCTAAACAGCCGGATAAATGTGACATAATTGGGCATAATTAAAAGCCAAAAATGCACCTGAGACAGGCGCCGGCAGCCGGCAGATGTACCAGTGTTGTAAAGGTAGTAAACGCCCGGGCGACAGGTTTTGCCCGGGCGTTTTCATGAATATTTGCCTGCCGCTTTGCTCAGTGCCTGGAGCAGCCGCAGGTTTTCGTCATGTTTGCGCACGGCTATGCGGTAGTAGCCGTCGGAAAGCCCGGCATAATTGCTGCAGTCCCTGATTAATATCCCGGCCTTGCGCATTTGCTCTGCCAAGTGAGGAATCTCAGTATGGAAAAAAATAAAATTGGCTTCGCCTACGTATTCCTTTATTCCCAGGGACTGCAGTTCTGTAAGCAAAAAAGTCCTTTCTTTGCGGACAAGGGCCCGTGTCCGCAGTATGTAATTGTGTTCCTGCAAGGCGGCAATCCCGGCTGCCTGCGCCAGCGAGGAGACTGCCCAGGGCTGTCCGGCGCGGCGCATTTTTTCAAGCAGCTTTTCATTCCCGGACAGGCAATAGCCCAGGCGCACCCCGGCCATGCCGTAAAGTTTGGTAAAGGCGTCGATGACCAGAAGATTTTTATATTCGGAAAGACAGTGCCTCAGGGTATGTATTTCCGGTTCCTCAAGGAAGCCGTTGAAACATTCATCCACAATCAGCAGGATGCCTTCCCTTTCACAGGTCTCAAGGATCTGCCGCAGCAGGGAAGGATCAATGACAAGTCCCGTTGGATTGTTGGGATTGCACAGAAAAAGCATATCGATGTCCGGTTTAAGGGCGGGCAGGATATCTGAAGCAAGTGCAAAATCTTCTTCTGCCCTGAGCGGATGGCGGATTATTTCACAGTCAACGGTGCGCAGTGCCAGTTCATACTCTGCAAATGACGGCGCAGGCACAAGGGCGCGTTTGGGCTTGCAGGCCAGGGCCGCGCGGTAGATCAGGTCAGCGGCCCCGTTGCCGCACAACACCCGTTCAGGCAGTGTTCCCGTCTTGTCGGCAATGAGGGCACAAAGCTTTCTGCACAGCGGGTCCGGATAGGCATCGGCATGCGCGGCGGCGTCACGGATAGCCCGCTTCACTCCTGCCGGCACTCCCAAAGGATTGCAGTTTGCCGAAAAATCCAGGGGCAGCCGGCCGTATTCCAGACGATAAGACTCAATATCTCCACCATGTATTAAAACCACAGAATCGCCCCCTTGACAGCAACTCCCAGCAGCAGGCAGATGAATGACGACACACAAAGCAGCCTGTTGGCAAGGCAGATATCACCCGGCCGCGGCAGCCGGTTGCTGTCACCTATATAGGGTTTGTGAACAATGATACCGCGGTATTCGGAACTGCCCCCGAGCCGGAGATGCAGTGCCCCGGCACAGGCGGATTCCGTCTGAGCGGAATTGGGACTTGTGTGATTATAGCGGTCGCGGAGAAAAACGCGCCAGGCATTGCGCGCGTCAAGCTGCAGGAAATAAGCGGCAATAACAATCAGCAGGCCGGCAATGCGCGCCGGTATAAAATTTATCAAGTCGTCCAGGAGGGCCGCAGCCCGGCCGAAATAAAGATAACGGCTGTTTTTGTAGCCGATCATACTGTCCATGGTGTTGACTGCCTTATAGAAAACACCAAAGGCCGCTCCGCCGGCCAAAAGGAAAAGCAGCGGCGCAATAACGCCGTCGTTTGTATTTTCGGCCACTGTTTCCACCGCAGCGCGGGTTACGCCTGCCGCATCCAGGTTTTTTGTATCCCGGCCGACAATTTGCCCCAGGGCCAGGCGGGCTCTTGGCAGGTTGTCTTCTTTCAGGGCGGTATATACTTTCATGCTCGCATCGCACAGGGAACGCAGGGCAAGGCACTGCCAGCAAAGGAGGCTTTCCACAAGCAGCCGGGCCAGGGGATGGATGAGACTGCAAAGGTAAAGCAGCCCCCAGGCCAGGCCGGAGGAAAAGAGGGGCAGTGTTATAGCCAGAACCGTGCCGCCGTACAATTCTCCTTTTGCCGTTCCGGGAAAGAGCCTGCGCAGGCCGGATTCCAAAAGGGAAATCAGCTTCCCCATGCCGACAACCATATGGGGAAAGCCCGGCGGGTCTCCAAGCAGAAGATCAAAGGCAAAACCAAGCAGCAGGGCATACAGTGAAATCACTGTTCCAACAGCTCCTTCCCGGCATTGCTTTTTAGTGTTGATGCCGCGGCAAAGATGCAGACCGGCCAGACTCCGGCCGCTTTTCAGACGGTTATATAGTAGCATTGATTGAAGTGCAAGACAATCTGTTTTGTCAAATGCCCGCCTGGGCAGCCGGTAAAGGCGGAGCATAAATTTTCTTAAGTTTGATTTATGTGATATAATACAAGCGGATAAATCCGTTAGGTGAGGTTACTATACAAAAACAGGCTACTGCCCTGAAACATCGAGAGATGCCAAAGGGTAAGCAGGCAGCATCGGCTTAAGGTGCTGCTTAATGTAGCTGGGTTTGCACCCTACGTTGTATAGAGCCAAAGCTGTCACGAGGGAGAAAATAGCTCGGCCATTGTAAATAATTTTCTACTCGCTGACACGGGTAGTTTTTTTTGCCATTTTTCATCCGGAGGTGATTTACTTATGGATACCGATCCAGGGCCAAATGCGGACAAAAGAAAACTCATTGCAGGAGAGGTATCGCCCGTAAATCACCTGATGGCGATAGCCTCCTAAAAATTATCTTCAGGGAGGGGAAAAAATGGACTTTGGTACACTGCAAATCTTGCTTAGGGAGAAACAGTACAATTTGCTCAAGGAAAAACTGGAGAAAAGTCATCTTGTTGATATAGCTGACTTTATAAATCATTTGGATGCCAAGGACACCCTTTTGGTATTCAGACTGCTGCCGAAAGACATGGCGGCAGAAGTCTTTTCTTACCTGACTCCGGCAAGCCAGGCCCAAATTTCAGTGGAAATTAAGGAAAAGGAGCTTTATGCCATTTTAGAAGAGCTCCGCTTTGACGACAAGATTGATTTCCTGGAGGAAATGCCGGCCAATGTTGTCAAAAAGATTCTGCTGAATTCTTCCGAAACAGAAAGAAGACTTATAAACCAATTTCTTAACTATCCCGAGGACTCGGCCGGCAGTATAATGACCATTGAGTTTGTGGAATTAAAAAAAGAAATGAAGGTGCAGGAGTCTCTTGAAATAATCAGGCAAACTGCGAGGAACAAGGAAACCATTTATACTTGCTATGTCACCGATGCCGGACGCCGCCTTGAGGGAATCATTTCTTTGCGTGAGCTGGTGGCCGCTTCACCGGGGCAAAGTGTGGCGGAAATAATGCGCAGGGAATTTATTTCTGCAAAAACATTGGATAATAAAGAATATGTTGCAAGCCTCATCAAGAAATACGATCTTTTAGCTATTCCTGTTACGGATCAAGAGAATCGCCTGGTGGGAATTATAACAGTTGATGATATAGTTGATGTCATTGATGAGGAAATCACGGAAGACATTCATAAAATGGCAACTGTGGGGAAGATAGATATCAATCTTTTGGATGCAAGCCCGCTCTTTATGGTAAAAAAACGTCTTCCCTGGCTTTTGGTCTTAATTGTGGTCGGTTTCTTTGCCGGGAGCGGCATTGCTGTTTTTGAAGAAACCATCCAGGCAGCCATTGCCCTTGTTTTTTTCCTGCCCCTATTAATAGACAGCGCCGGAAATGCAGGTTCGCAATCGGCCGCCTTGATGATCCGAGCCCTTGCCGTTGGAGATGTGGAAATTGGCGACTGGTTTGAATTATTCAAAAAGGAACTAGCCGTTTCCATACTGCTGGGACTGGTCATGGCCGCTATCGCATATCCCATAGGAGTATCCCGGGGAGGTCCGGATGTGGCTGCTGTTGTTGCTTTATCCATGACAGCCGTTGTGCTTGTTGGCAGCTTAATCGGCATGTCTCTTCCTTTCCTGCTCAGCAGATTCAAGCTGGATCCTGCTCTGGCAAGCGGCCCCCTTGTTACCTCCATTGCCGATGTTACGGGAGTGCTTATTTACTTTTTTATCGCCAGCAGGTATTTGGGGCTTTAATTCCTGCGCTGTCTCGTTTGAGTCTGGAAGGGCTTTAATCTTGGCGCGGGGAAAGAAGGGCAGCTGCCTTTGCGCAAATTTCCGGTGTGCAGAGGGCGCGGAAGAAGGTATAATGGTAGGAGCGGTGAAAATATTGAGTTTAATTATACAGCAAGGAAGGTAGAATAGCATGGACAACAGGGACTGCAAAAGGATAGCACCGGCTGCGGAACCAATGCCGCTTGCGGAAATTGAAAAAAGCATTGTTAAAAAGTTCCGGCGTGCCCTGTGGAGCAAATTTACCAGGGCGGTGCGGGATTTTAAGCTGGTGGCCGAAGGCGACAAAATAGCCGTAGCTCTTTCGGGCGGCAAGGACAGCATGGTTATGGCCAAATTGTTTCAGGAGCTGCAGCGCCATAGGCAGGCCGGTTTTGAACTGCGGTTTATTGTTATGGACCCCGGATACGAGCCCCGTATCCGTGAACAGCTCCTGGCAAACTTCCGCTACCTGAATATTCCCGTCCATATTTTTTCCGCCAACATCTTTAAGGTAGCGCAAAAAATAGCGGGTGATTATCCCTGCTACATGTGCGCCAAAATGCGCCGCGGCGCCCTGTATGCCCGGGCGCAGTCATTGGGCTGCAATAAACTTGCCCTGGGCCACCATTTTGACGATGTTATTGAAACAACGCTTCTCAACCTGCTTTGTGCAGGCAGCTTTAAGAATATGCTGCCTAAGCTGAAAGCACAAAACTTTGCCGATATGGAGCTTATCCGCCCGCTATACTATGTGCGGGAAGAGACAATTATCGATTTTGTCAGCTACTGCGGGCTTGCACCCATTAACTGTGCCTGTACGGTAACTGCCCGGAGAACCGGGAATAAGCGTTATGAAGTCAAGGAACTCATTAAACAGCTGCGCAAATACTTCCAGGACGTGGAAAAATCCATCTTTAAAGCGGGGGAAAATGTCTGCCTGGATGCCGTCCTGGGTTGGAAAAAAGACGGCAGGCGCTATCATTATCTTGACTTCTACGATTAATGGAACCGCGGTTTAACTGATCTCTCCCTTTTACGAAGACACCATGATATCACAGACTGGCTGCAATGCATTACCTGCGGAAATCCGGGTAGTATAGTTAGATGCATGAGATAGAAATATTCAGGAGGATATTTATGAAAAACAAATTTAAAATTGTGCTCAGTCTTGCAGTCATTGCCGCTTTTGCCATAACAGCCTGTGCGCCGGGACAAAACTCCCATTCCACGGAGGAATTAAAAGCACAAATAGAAACCTTGAACGGTCAAATTAAAGAACTGACAGAAAAGAATCAGGAACTGACCGAACAGTTAAGCAGCCGGACCGGTGTCTCTCCAAACGTACTGATCACAGCCTTAAATGCCATGGAATTACTAAAGAATAAGAACATGGCCGGGTTGGCAAATCTGGTCCACCCGGAAAAAGGGCTGCGATTCAGCCCCTATTTTTATGTAGATGTACAGAATGACAAAGTTTTTGACGCCCAACAGGTTGCAGGGCTGGACCGGGATACTACAATCTATACTTGGGGTATCTACGATGGCATTGGGGAACCCATAGATTTAACCTTCAATGATTATTATGACAAATTTGTTTATGATGAGGATTTCATTAATCCACACCTGATAGGCAACAATACACCAATCGGTTCCGGAAACACCGTTGACAATGTATCCGCCGCCTACCCGGACGGTACTTTTATAGAGTTCCATTTCACCGGGTTTGAACCCGGAAATGACGGTATGGATTGGCGTAGCTTACGCTTGGTATTTGAACAGGATGAAGGACAATGGTATCTGGTAGGAATAATTCATGGCCAATGGACCATCTAGTTTAGAGCACTTTTACCCCAAGGGTTTTTTCCATTTCCTGCAGGGCAAATTCATGGGCCTTTTCGTCAAAGGAAGCCACACATTCTCTCCTTACCGTCACCTCGTAATTTAACATGCTGGCATCGGCAGCCGTGTAAAGGACACAGATTTGGGTGCAGACGCCGGCCAGTTCCACTTCGGTTACTCCAAGCTCCCTGAGGGTCAGATCCAAATCGGTGCCGAAAAAAGCGCTGTAACGCCGCTTGTAGATTCTGATGTCTCCTTCCCGCGGGGCCAGTTCATCCACAACCTCTCCGCCCCGCTCTCCCGCCAGGCAGTGAGGCGGGAACATTTTAAATTCCGCATCATCAGGCAGGTGTCTGTCCAGAATGTAGATAACAGGATTTCCGCTGGAACGCCATTCTTCTGTCCTCTTGGCTACGTTGCGAATAATTTGTCTTGCATCCCCGATGCTTAAAGCGCCGTCTTCATCCAAAAAATCCCTTAACATGTCAATGACAAGCAGTGCCCTGGCCAAATTCCATCACCTTCTTTGAGCTTTTTTGCGCTGAACATTCTTCGTTATTCATGTTATCATTGATATACTCTTAAGGCAATCCGCATTTGTGTAATAAATTGCCAAAGCGGCCTTTGGACTTGCGAAAAGCCATGGATTTGCCGGCTTCTTATCAACCGGTACCCTCAAAAGGAGGTATTGGCGGTGAAGATTGGGATTCCGAGAGCTTTTTTATATTACAGGTACAAGGAGTTGTGGGAGACTTTCTTTAGGGAGCTTGGAATTGAATTTATATTAAGCCCTGAAACGCAAAACGATCTCGTGAGAGCGGGATCAATGCATGCCATTGACGAAGCCTGCCTATCGTCCAAAATTTACCTGGGACATGTGGCCTGGCTGCTGGATAAATGCGATTATCTTCTTATTCCCCGCATTTCAAGATACGGCGCAGGCACGGTTTGCAGCAAATACCAGGCTATTTATGATGTGGTGGCCAATACATTTCGCAAACGGCGCGCAAGACTTTTATGCTGCAATATTGAGCCCAGGACGGCAGACGGAGAAATGGCGGCCTTTATCCGCCTGAGCAAGGCACTGGGACGGAAAAATGCCGAAAGCATCCTGGCTTACCTGGCGGCAAAGCAGGCCCAAAAAAAAGCCCAAAGGGAAGAGTTGGAACAGCAGGAGAGGCTGCTTAGCCGGGACGGGATGAAGATTTTAGTGGTGGCGCACCGCTACAATGTCTGCGACAAATTCATCGGCGAACCCATTCTTAACCGGCTGCGGGAAATGGGGGCACTGCCCATTATTGCTGACATAGCGCCGAAGAAGGAAGCAGTGGCCAGGGCATCTTCATTAAGCGAGACCCTGCCCTGGGCGTTGAGCAAGGAGCTGGTAGGTTCCGTAGCCATCTACCGACGGCATGTTGACGGGATCATTCTTTTAAGCGCCTTTCCCTGCGGGCCTGATTCTTTGGTCAATGAAATGCTGACCAGAAAGATAAAGGACAAGCCGGTTCTGACGTTAATTATGGACGGGCACCGGGGCATGGCGGGAATTGAGACGCGCCTGGAAAGCTTCCTTGATATCATTCGCTTTCAGGAGGCTCGGGATTATGGCTGTGTGTAAAGTCAGTTTACCGCATCTGGGCAATTACCACATTCCGCTCTCTGTCCTGTTTACTCTGGGTTTTGATATTGAATACATTGTTCCACCGCCAATCAGCAGCAAAACACTGGAGATAGGCAGCCGCCACAGTCCGGAGTTTGTTTGTGCTCCTTTTAAATACACGTTGGGGAACTTCATAGAAGCTATTGAAGCGGGAGCCGACACGCTTGTTCAGGTAGCCGGATCTTGCCGGCTGGATTATTACGGGGAATTGCAGGAACTGATTTTAGCCGATCTGGGCTATAAAGTAAATTTTATCAATCTTGCCGGCATGAAAAAACTGGACCCCCTTTCCGTTTACCTGCGGCTGAAACAGTTTAACCCGCAGGCATCCCTTGGGCGAATTGCCCGGGTTCTGCCCCTGGCTGTGAGAATGGTGGAATGTATGGATAAAGTGGAGGATTATATCCGCAAGAACGTGGGATTTGCGGCAGACCAAGATTTGTTTGAAAAAACACACCGGGAGTTTTTGCGGGATTTGCGGAATGTGCGCAGCCGCAGGGATCTGGATATCCTGTACAGGGACTATAAAAAGCGCTTTCAGGATATTGAGGTCCAAAGCCCGCCAAACCCACTGCGTGTCGGCATTGTGGGTGAGTACTATACAATTATGGAACCCTTCAGCAATCATTTTATTGAGAAAGAACTGGCTGCCAAGGGTATTGTTGTAGACCGCTGGCTGAATGTTACGAATACGCTGCTGCATGCGCCTAAAGAAATAAAAGAAAAAGTCAAGCCATATACCAGTTATGCCATGGGAGCTACCAGCATGGCCACTATCAGCAGGGCTTTGAGGATGGCCAAAATGGGTTATGACGGCATCATACATGTCAAGTCATTCGGCTGTACCCCGGAAGTAGACGCCATGCCCGTTTTGCAGAACATCAGCCGCGACTATCAAATTCCCATCCTTTTTCTCAGCTTTGATACACATACCGAAAAAACCGGTTTTATTACCCGCCTGGAAGCCTTTTATGATATGATTGTGATGAAAAAAAGAAAGCGGAAGAGAGAGTATTTACCGGGTTTTGTCTGAGAAGACAAGAAAGGAATAACGGCTGTGTCTGCCGAAATTAAGATTAACAAATAAGTGCCTGTTTTGGGCACGGGAAAACGGAGGGCGGAAAATGGGAAAGCCTGATTTGGAATTGGTTGCCAGACTGGAAGAAAAAGCCGTTGACATCCGCAAGCAGTTAATTGAAATGACCTATGCCATAGGACATGCCCACCTGGGCGGTTCTCTTTCCCTGTGCGATGTAGCGGTAGCACTTTATTATCACTTTTTGCGTTTTGATCCGCAGAATCCAAAGGACCCCGACCGGGACCGCCTGATTCTCAGTAAAGGGCATTGCGGCTGCTTGTTTTACAATATTTTTGCCGATTTGGGGATGTACACCAAGGAGGAACTTTATAACGGCTATAACCGGATTGGCGGTAGATTCGGCCAGCACCCCAACCGTAAATATATTGAGGGTTTTGAGGCTTCTACAGGTTCCCTGGGCCACGGCCTGTCCCTGGCTGTGGGCTTTGCCTTCAGCGGCCGGATGGACAGGGCTAATTGGCGTGTTTACTGCATTACCGGCGACGGGGAATTAAACGAAGGCTCCAACTGGGAAGCCATAATGTTTGCCGGCCACCACCGGTTCGGCAACCTGGTTGCCATCGTGGACAGGAACAAAATTCAGGGCAACGGCTGGACTGAAGAGACGGTCAGGCTGGAGCCGCTGGCAGACAAATGGGAAGCATTCGGCTGGGATGTTATTAATGTTGAGGACGGCAATGACATGGAGCAGATTGTGGATGTGCTCGGGTCCCTGCCGCCCGTTGATCCGGTAACGCCGCGCAGGCCCATTTGTATTATCCTGAATACCGTAAAGGGCAAAGGAGTAGCCTTTATGGAAAATGAACCGAAATGGCATGCGGGCGGCCTCAGCGCTGAAAAAAAGGATGAATGCCTGAGATTAATTGAGCAATCCAGAAAGGTCAGGAGGTAGGGCAATGCCAGACAGAATTACATGGGATTTTGCCGAAATGCTTTCCAAGGCTTCGGCCAGGGATCTGTTTATGCTTAAACTGCTGGAGCTTGCTGAAACAAATAAAGATATTGTTTACATCTGTGCCGATGGTGCGCCCAAGGGCAGCAAGCAGGATGAATTCCGCAAACGCTATCCCGAACAGTTTATAGAAGTTGGAATAGCAGAACCCAATGCCATCGGCATTGCCGCGGGGCTGGCTTTGTGCGGGAAAATACCCTTTGTCAATGCTTTCGGGCCTTTTTTGTCTGTCCGGGCTACCGACCAGATTCATACTGACATGGCTTATAATGATGTGCCGGTCAGGGTTATCGGCACCCACGGCGGCCTAACCTCGGGGGGAGGGCCGACCCACTATACCGTCTGTGACTACGCCATCATGCGTTCTATTCCCAATATGACCATGGTAGCGCCGGCCGATGCCAACCAGTGTGTAAAACTGATTGAAGCTTCCCTGACCTACCCCGGGCCCATGTATATCCGGGTAGCCAGGGGCGAAGAGCCGCTTGTTTACAGCACTGATGATTATGATTACCGGATAGGCAAAGCTATAATTGCCAAGGAAGGCAGTGATGCCACCATAGTGGGAGCCGGCATCGGGGTTTATAACGGACTGGTGGCGGCCCAGCGGCTGGAAAAAGAGGGAATAAGTGTCCGGGTCATCGATATGCATACCATAAAACCGCTCGATACGGAAACTTTGGAGAAGGCAGCCAGGGAAACGGGCCTCATTATTACCGTGGAAGACCATAATATCATTGGCGGGCTGGGTGCCGCCGTGGCGGAAGCAGTGCTGGAGTCCGGGATACCCTGCAAGTTTAAGCGGCTGGGAATACCCGATGTTTTTGCTGAACTTGGCGATCCCGAAGACCTGTATGCCTACTATGGCTACGACGGGGCCGGCATTTGTGCTCAAATAAAAAAAATGCTCTAAAGCAAGGCCTCCGCGAGGGAGGCCTTTTGTTTAATAAAACAGGGCGAAAGGAAAGATATGAAAAAGCATAATATAATTCTCGCCGTGGCTGTAATTTTGCTGATTGCCCTTGAACAGGGGATAAAAATTGTTGTTAACCGCTTTTTTCTGGAGGCAAATACCCCGCTTATAGCATCTTTTGTCTTTTTCAGGCCTCTTTTTAACCGGGATTATTCCTGGATTAATTCAATGCTGCAGTTGGGCCTCGGCAGAACGGTCCATATTGCCGTCGTTATCTTGGTGATTATTATTGTTTTAGCCGGCTATATTTATATTAAAAATAGGTTTGGAAGTTCTTTTTTGATCAATGCGGCCTTTGTTTTATTGTTGTCCGGAGGAGTCTGCTCCTTAATTGACAAGGTTTTCTGGAACGGAAGCCTGGATTATATCCTGCTGCGGGGGTTTTTCACCTTTGATTTAAAGGACGTTTACATTAATGCGGCCCTGGGTCTGATAATACTGATGTTTATTATCGACCACCGCGGTTTGCGCACAAAGATCTAGAGAGACACCGGCCGGAAACAGCCGGGAGAAGGAGGCGGACCGCCTCTTTTTTTTTGCCTGCAAAATACGGGAACTTCATGCAGATAAAGCCAGAACTTAATTTTACATATTCAGTGTATAGTGGCGGACAGACTAATAATTAAAATTAAGCTTTATGGAAAATTGCATCCTGAAAGGAGAGAATAATCATGAGCGAAGTTCATGAGGAACGTTTTACTGGCCCGCCGCAATCTTACTGGCTGGCAACTGCAAGACCCGGCGATTATCCCGCGCTGGAGGAAGAGGTTGCCGTAGATGTGGGTATAATCGGCGGCGGGATTGCCGGAATAACCTGCGGCTATTTGCTGAAAGAAGCCGGTCTTTCCGTTGCCGTTATTGAAGCGGACCGCCTTGCCGGAGGTGCTACGGGGCATACTACGGCGAAAATAACCTCACAGCACCAGCTCATTTACAGCAAGATCAAGCAGGCCATGGGTACGGAGGCGGCAGAGCAGTATGCCGATGCCAATGAAACGGCAATCCGGGAAATCGAGGAGCTTGTTAACCGGCTGCAAATTGGCTGCGACTTTTCTCGGCAGAATGCCTATGTGTATACAAAGCGGGACGGCTATATAAAAAAGCTGGAGGAGGAGGCAAAACTTGCTTCTTCCTTAGGCATCCGGGCGTCTGTTATAGACAAAATCGACCTTCCTCTTGACTGCAAAGCGGCACTTTGCTATGAGGGGCAGGCCCAGTTTCACCCGCTGAAGTACGTGCTGACTTTGGCTGCTAAAATTCCCGGCCGGGGCAGCTATGTTTTTGAGCAGAGCCGGATTGTGGATATTGATGATGAAGATAAAAAAGAGAGCTTTGTTTTGAAAACGGCGGACGGTAGAAGGGTAAAGGCGCAAAAGGTTGTTATTGCCACGCAGTATCCCTGTTACAACAAGGCAGGTTTATACTTTTCCAGGATTTATACTGAACGTTCCTATGTTGTAGCAGTTAAAACACCGGAGCCCTACCCCGGCGGCATGTATATCACGGCTGAAGAACCCGGCCGTTCCTTCCGTTTTCAGCCTGCGGAAGAAGGGGAACTGGTGCTGGTGGGCGGGGAACATCACAAAACAGGGCAGGGAGAAGATACACGCAAGCACTATGCTGTTCTTGCGGATTATGCAGCCGGGACATTTTCCGGTGCTGAAGTATGTTACCGCTGGTCAACACAGGATTGCATGACCCTGGACGGTGTGCCCTATGTCGGGCATTTCCTGCCGTCGACGCCGAACTTGTTTTTAGTGACCGGTTTTGGGAAATGGGGAATGACCAACAGCATGGCCTCAGCCATGATAGTCCGGGATTTAATCATAAAAAATGAAAGCCCCTGGCAGTATGTTTACAATCCTTCACGCCAGACTGTTGCAGCATCGGCAAAGACATTTGTAGTGGAAAACTTGAATGTTGCCGCCGAACTGATAAAGGGCAAGCTTAATCAGGCTGACGACAATATTGAAATAAAGCCCGGTGAAGGCAAGGTAATTATGCTAAACGGTCAAAAAACCGGGGCTTTCCGTGACGAAGAGGGCACATTGCATCTTGTTGATACCACCTGCACCCATCTGGGATGTGAACTTTCCTGGAATGTGGCGGAAAGGTCATGGGACTGCCCCTGCCACGGCTCCAGATTTACCTGCGAGGGCGATATCATAACCGGGCCTGCCGTGAAAAAATTAAAGAAAATAGAGCGGCAGGATTAGCCGGACCTGTGTATTTACAGTGCAATAAAAAACCCGCACATTGAGTGCGGGCAGTTTACTGTAAAATATTAGGAATTTCCGGTAAGAATTCCGGCAAGCAGCAATTCCATATAATTTACCAAATAATCGCTGAGGTTGTATGAGCCGTCATGCTGGCACCAGTCATGCACAACCCCCCGGGCGGCAATAAAAAGACAGCGGACAATTTCTTCCGCCTTCATGTCAGCACGGATCTCTTTCCTTTTTTGTCCGGCGATAATTACCTGCTGCAGGACACTTTGCATGTTCCTGCCTTTGGCAACAAACATTTTGTTTTGCGTATTAAACAGATGTTTGACAAAATCCACGCCGCAGGAGGTGTTGTAATGCCCGTAATGCCGGAAAAAAAGCAGAATTTTATCGTGGGCATTATCTTTTGTCTGCAGCCGGCCGGTAACGGTATTGAGAAAGTAATTGTCCGCTTCTCCGAAAATGGCGTGCAGAACATCATATTTTGATTTGAAACAGTTGTAGAAAGAACCAATGGATACGCCGGCTTTTTTGCAGATTTCTTCAATGGTGATATTGTCAAAGCCTTTTTTCTGCATCAGGCTGACGGCGACATTATATATTTTATCCTGTGTTTTTTGCGCCTGTAGCTGGCGTTTTGTCGGTTGTGCAGACATTTTATTCTCCCTCTTGTGTGCTGTGTTCTATTATACCATTTTTCCCCGGGAAGAGAAAGGCTTTCGCGCTTTAAAGCGGGCAAGCCGCTGGCGCTGTATACTGCGCACAGGCTGTGCGGCCTGCTTCATCCTGCCGAGCGTCCTGAGGACTATGCACGAAAGTAAAATGTGCAGGCGCTCGTCGGCATTTTCAAGGTTCATATTAACGAGCTTTTTAATGCAGCCAAGCCTGTAGGTCATCGTGCTGCGGTGGATAAATAGTTCTGCTGCAGCTGCCTTCAGGCTTTTATTCTGTCTGAGATAGGTTTCCAGAGTCAAAAGCAAGTCGGTCCCGTTTTCCATATCATACTCGTAAAGGCGGACCGCTTCACGGTGGCAGAGCGGGAAAAGCGGCGTTTCCGAAGCAATCTGACCGATAATATGCTCAGTTATGGCTTGACTCAGCAAGCGGATGTTCCCGCCCGCAGCGTTTGAGCGCAGCGCTATTTCGGCGTTTTTATACTGTGCATCGAGCTGGAACACACCTTTAAAAGGGAAGCTTAGCCCGCAGCGTGCTTTGTGCTGGACAAGCTGGTTTTCCAGCCGGGGCAGGTATTTGGACATAATTTCGGCTGTATCGTTATGTACCAGCAGTACGAGAGAATCGATATACACAAGTGCAACGGAGTCAGGGAATATCCGTTCATAGATATGCCGGTACCTTGCAAGCATCTCGGAGGTTACGGCTGCTTTGGGGAATCTGATGAGCAGGAGAATAAAGTCATCGCCTGCACTCCAGCCCGCCGTTGAAAGGAGGCGCGACAGCAAAAGGGGGTCAACGGGCTCTCTGTCCAGTAGAGAAGTGAGTATGTCGCGCAGGCCTTTAAGACTTCCGTGAGAGGTGGTACTAATGGCAAGCAAGCTTGGGGAAAGCAGTTCCGCAATGTAGTCAAGCAACTGAAGGTGGCAGGTGGACAGGGGCTTGTTCGTTTCAGAAATCGTCAGTGTCGACAGGCGTTCCCCGTTTTCAAAAAGATGGTACATAATAAGCTTCGGAAGACCGGGGCCGAGATCAACATAGTCGGAGTATTTCGTCCTGATAGCTTGCAGGTTGGTGCCGTGTTTCCGGACTTCTGCCATGAGCTTCTCTGACCGCCGGCCCGTCTCAAGGGTTTCCTTCCAATAGGGCTCTTCAGGGTCCGGGGCGAAGCGGGTGCTGTAATCAATCAGGTTGCGGTCCGTGTCGTAAAGAATGACATGGTTTTGGAAAATATCCGCACACAGGTTCATGATTTCCCGCGTCGTTGCTTTTGCCCGCAAGGCCGCAAGAAGATTGCTTTCCATCTGGTTATATTTATGGAAAATGCTTTGGATGGCGCTAAAAACAACCAGCGGGTCTTCCTCATCCATAATAATACCCGTCAAGCCGGCGCGCCGGAATAATCTCAAAGCTTCAGCGCCGCCGCCGACGCAGACAAGGTAGGGGGGAAGATCGGTTTCCATGGTCTTTAGTTTAGACCATTCGGTAAAATACAGCATGTCCCTTTGATACGGTTTCTTCTCAGGAAGAAGAAAACGGACATCGCTTAAAAGCAGCCTGTGCTCCGGTGTGCCGCAGATGTACTGCAGAGACGGTGTGAGCGCCTCGGCAATTATACCGATGTTCAGTTTCACAGGTCATCTCTCCCAGCCGGATTAGCAGTAAAATTATGGATGGCAAAGCCAGTATAATATACAAACAGTCCAAAATCAACCCTGGACTGAGCCGGCAGCACAGTTAAGGGCAAAAAAATAATACTTGCGAAGCATTACCGCGGTCTCCCCGCAGTGTTATTATTGAAATGCTTAGCATATTTATGGCCTTAGGCCTGCAATGCTAATTTAATAAAGGGGGAGCGGATTTGAAAAAAATTAAAAAAATTCTGATTACGGCTGTTTTGCTTTTAAGTTTAACGGTAGTTTTTATTACTCCGGCCCAAGCGGCGACCGGAGCACCTAAGAACATAATCATCATGGTCGGCGACGGTATGGGCTTCAACCAGGTCCTGGCAGCCGACTACTACCTGTACGGCAAGGCAGGCGCCAATCCCTTTGGCGACTTTCCGGTTCAACTGGCCATGAGCACAAATTCACTCGGCGACGACCCGGGCCCCGGGGACGATGCGGCGCAGGTGTACAGCCCGACCCTTTACGGCAGATTTGACGAGTGGTGTACTAATGTGACAGAATCGTCTGCCGCCGCCACTGCCTTGTCCACCGGTGAAAAGTGTGCCAACCCGTCAATTGCCGTGGCGCCGGACGGCAGGTTGCTCCGGCATATGTCGGAAGATTTTGAAGAGATAGGCAAGTCAACGGGCGTTGTAACCTCTGTGCCCATTACCCACGCCACGCCGGCAGGCTTTGTGGCCCACAACGCCAAGCGCAGCGCCTATGCCGACATTGCCCGTGAAATGATTCTCAGCAGCGCTGCAGATGTTATTTTGGGCTGCGGGCATCCGCTTTACAATGATGACAATACCCTGGTTGAGGAGCCGAATTATGGCTACATTCCCGAGGACCTTTGGATTGATATGGCAGACGGTGAAATTATGGGTGCCGATGCCAACGGTGACGGGAGCCCGGATCCCTGGACATTTATTGAGACAAAGGAACAGTTTGAAGCGCTGCTTGCAGGACCCGTTCCGGACAGGGTGCTCGGCGTCGCCCAGGTCTACCAGACACTGCAGTGCCTGCGGGTGGTAGATGACTGGTCCAAGCCGGCATATACAACGCCGTTTAACACGGGAGTGCCGACCCTGGAGACAATGACCAAGGGTGCACTGCGGGTTTTGAGCAAGAATCCGAACGGCTTTTTCCTGATGGTTGAAGGCGGGGCTCAGGACTGGGCGGGGCACTACAACCAGCCGGGCCGCCTGATTGAAGAGCAGGAAGACTTCTACAACACTGTTCAGGCTGTTATTGACTGGGTTGAAGCAAACAGCAGCTGGGACGAAACACTGCTGATTGTTACAGCCGACCATGAAACCGGACTCCTTTCGGGTGCTGAAGGAATTCTTTCCCCGGTTGTCAACAACGGCAAGGGCGTAATGCCGACCATGTATTTCCATGTAGGAACAACATATGGCATCCCCTGGCACAGCAACCAGCTTGTACCGTTTTATGCCAAGGGTGCGGGAGCGGAGCTCTTTTTAGCCGTTGCCGACCAGTATGACCCGTACAGGGGATG
The DNA here is from genome assembly GCA_002385745.1 of Firmicutes bacterium UBA3936. Lineage (GTDB taxonomy): Bacteria > Bacillota > Dethiobacteria > Dethiobacterales > Dethiobacteraceae > DTU027. The sequence continues at coordinate 20,924 of DGEC01000041.1, read as the reverse complement.
GTATTTGGACAACACGGAGCTTTCCGTTGTCATCCGCGAGCTGTGCGGCATTAAAAATACTAAATGGCAGGATGTCCTTGCCGCCAAAAAGCTTGGGCTTGTACCTGTGGGACTGGAAAATTATGCGGATGGGATTACCCGCGAAGATTTCTGCAGGCTGGCATATGAGCTGCTGCACCGGGTCGCGGGAACCGAAATTATCGCACCGGTTTTCCCGACAGACATGGATCCCTTCACAGACTATACTGCTTATGTCAGTTATAAAGTTTTTACGCTGTATAAGCTGGGCATAATCAAAGGTGTGAGCGACAACAGATTTGCACCTGACAAAATACTTACGCGAGAAGAGGCGGCAACAATTCTCGGCCGGATTGCGGAGCATCTCAATGTGCAGATTCCTTCAACAAGGGTATCCTTTAACGATGCCTCCTCCATATCCCCGTGGGCTGCCGATGCAGTCGGAGATATGGCTGCCCTTGGAATAATGACGGGCACCGGCGGCGGCAACTTCTCGCCCAGGGCTCCGTATACCGGCTATCAGGCAATTCTTACCATGCTGCGCATGTATAATGCCGCAAAATAATAACATCATACCTCCCTACAACATAGGAAAGCCGCCCCGGCTGGTACAGCCGGGGCGGCTCTGATTTTTAACTATAGTCCGTAAATATTGTCCGGGTCAACAGGCCGGCCCGTATTTTCCAGTTCAGCCAGCGGTACGGTCATGTGCTTTCCTGTGCCAATTACTTTAACATCGGCCATTGAACCTTGTATATTTTCTATCCAGACAGGGACATCCTGATACTGTACCTCTACCTGCTGCCCGCTTTGCAAAATTTCTTCAGCCTGCTTTTTGTCCATCTAATCCCTCCTTTCCTCTAGTATGCGGCAGATACGGCAGTCTGATTCATGAATTTTAACTACTGGTGACAGGGTATTTTTCTATTTTCCGGTTATGAAGGATTTGACCTTTGGCATAGCGAAAAACTATTGTATGCCCGCACTTTTGCTTATGCCGGCGGTACACTTCTCAAATAAGGGGGTGAGACGATGTCAGATGTTGCTGCTTTGCAGCAGGAAAGAAACGAGCTTTTTCGGGCTGTACATAACAGCAAGATTCCCAAGCGTGTACCGATTAGTATCTCCATCCCTTTCGAGGCAGTGGCACAGTTCGGAGGACTTGATCTAGTGCAAGCCCAGTGGCAGCCGGAAATTGTGGCCGAAGCGGCTGACAGGCTTTGTGAATTGATTTTTTCCGATACCTGTCCCTTTTTTGGCTCCATGCGCTTCCCTTCTTTTTACCAGATATTGGATTCCCAATCCTTTGTCATGGGTTCCAACGGCTTTATCCAGCATCCCGAAGTTACCGGCATGCTGCCGGAAGACTACGACTACCTGATTGAGAAGCCTTACGACTGTCTGCTTGAGAGGGTTATCCCCAGGCAGTACAAAGCTTTAGACCTGAAAGACCCGGTAAAAATGGCGCTTACTCTGACTAAAAGCTACCTGGCCTACAGGGAGGACATGGGAGCTGCAGCTCCTATTATCGGCATGCTGACGGAAAAATACGGCTACAGTACCATAGGCGGCAGTTTTGGCGGTTTTACCAGCGCCCCCTTTGACTTTTTGGCCGACCAGCTGCGGGGGTTTAAGGGCATCAGCATGGATATCAGAAGAATGCCGGAAAAAGTGGCGGCAGCCTGCGAAGCCCTTTATCCCATTGTCTTTAAGCAGGGCCTGCCTGCCAATCCTTCCATTTATGCACCTGTCATGTTTCCCCTGCATATGCCTACTTTTATGCGGGAAAAAGATTTTGCCAGGCTGTGGTGGCCTACTTTTAAGCGCCTGGTGGATGAGTATGCGTCCCTGGGTGTAAGGACGCAAATTTTCTGCGAGGATGACTGGACCCGTTATCTGGATTACCTGTATGAATTGCCGACCAATACAGTAATGATATTTGAGTACGGTGATCTCAGGCAGATAAAGGATAAGCTGGGTAAAAAGCATATTATTACCGGCCTGTACCCGATGACCATGCTGGCCAGGGAAAGCAAGGAGAAATGCCTGGACAAAGCCAAAGAAATAATTGATGTTCTGGCTCCCGGCGGCAAGTATATTTTCCAGTTTGACAAGCAGCCTTTGAATGCGCAGGACATTAATATTGAAAACTACAGGGCAGTAGTTGAATATGTACGGGACAATGCCGTTTACAGCAACCCGGGAGAAGTGCACGGCCTGGAGTTTAACCCGGCCGATTACAAAGCGGAACCGCGGCGCAGCTTTGAAAGCAAATATTTTACCGTCTGGGAAGAATTCAAGGCACGGAACCCTGCTGTTTCCGAGCATGGCAAAGAGAAGCTGCAGAACCTTGAGGAAATATTGTTCCAGTACCTGATGTACCTGTTGATATAGGCAGTTCTCCAGGTTCCAATATTCAATTCACCAAAAGAAGGAGTGAGAAAATGACAACAGCGGAAGAATTGCGCGCAGAACGAATGAAGCTTATGGATGATGTTATCAACAACCGCGAGCCGGAAAGGGTTCCCATTGTCAGCTCCTGCTCAACCTGGGCATATTATTACAAGGGATACAAGCCCATTGACGGCATCAGAAGCAATGAAGTCGTCAAAGAAGTCAGCAGGGCAATTTATACTGACTTTTACTGGGATATTATTGATATCGGTCCTGTGGTGGCTTTCCATCCCGACATATTTGCCGTTGCCGGCGGCGGGACCTTTACTTTTACTGAGGAAGGGCTGCACCAGACAAATCCCGGTGCCATCATGGTTATGGAACCGGAAGAATATCCTGAATTAATCAAAGACCCCTACGAGTTCCTGTTAACAAAAATCCTGCCCAGAAGGTACAAACTGTTTGCCCCCGAAAAAAGCTTTCAGGAAAAATATGACGGCATCCGGAAAATTCTTGAAATACAGGAAAGGATGGCGGAAAAGACACGGATTCATGATGAAATTGCCGAAGGGGAATTCGGGCTTTTTAACACCGTTGGCGGGCTTTTGATAGCTCCCGTTGATTTTATCCTCGACTACCTGCGGGATTTCAGGGGTATTATGCAGGATATCAAACGCAGGCCGGAAATGGTAAGGGAGGCCGGTATGGCCCTGGTCCGGTACAGCCTGGATTCCGTAGCCGGTGTTGAATCTTCTCCCGGCAAATCAGTGCTGATACCGATGCACATTCCTACATTTTTAAACCCCAGGGATTTTGAAAAAGTCTACTGGCCTTCTTTTAAAGTGCTAATTGATGCTCTGGTGGAAAAAGGTCTGAACGTCAAATGTGCCTTTGAAAGAAAATACGAGCATTTGTTTGATTACCTGCAGGAATTGCCGAAAAACAAAATAGTAGCCGTTGTTGAAGACGACGATATCCGCCTTTTCAAGAAGAAGCTTGGGCATATCATGGCCATACAGGGCGGTATCAGCACGCAGGCCTTGTATTACTCTTCCAAACAGGAGTGTCTTGACATCGTCAAAGGGCTGATTGATGACCTGGCCCCGGGCGGCGGGTTCGCCTTTTCAACCAACAAGTCAATGATTTCAGCAACGGACGGCAATCCTGAAAACCTGCGGGCAGTAAATGAATTTGTCCGCGAATACGCAGTTTACAAATAAGGGAGGTTCCGACAGCATGGGAAACAATAACCGTGAGGTTTTGGAAAAAATTGCTAAAGAGGTCTTTGGCGCAAAAACTCCGGAAGAAATAGAAGAAGCAATAAAAAGACTGATCAAAATTTTTGTCTGATGAAAAGCAGCGGGGGAAGGGGTGATAACTGCTAAAATCAGACATCGGAGGCTGAAATTTCTTATTATGGATAATCTATCATCCAAAGGAATCTCCAGTCATTATATAATATTTACACAATTATCAGACTTTGATATACTAAGACATATAAATAAAAAGGAGGTCTGCACATGTTAGACACTGACTTGTTAACAAAGGCAGTCGGTGACCTGGATGAAGACAGCGTGATTAAACAGCTGCAGGAATTTGCGGCAACCAATCCCTCGCCGGAAGAGGCGCAAAAAGCCGTAGCCGCTTGCCAGAGCGGTATGGGCATTGTGGGTGAACTGTTTGAACAGGGGGAATACTTTGTCGGTGACTTGATTTTTGCCGGCGAGCTGTTAACAAATGCTGTCGAAATTTTAAAGCCCTACCTCGGAGGCGCAACTTCGGAAAAAATCGGCACAATTGTACTGGGTACCGTGGCCGGCGACCTGCACGACATCGGGAAAAATATTTTTAAGAGCATGGCTGAGGCAGCAGGTTTTGAGGTTCACGACCTGGGAATTGACCAGCCGCCCGGGAATTTTGTGGAAAAGGTTAAAGAGGTTAAGCCCGAGATAGTGGGGATGAGCGGTGTTCTGACACTGGCTCTGGAGTCAATGAAACTTACGGTAGATGCCCTGCGTGATGCGGGATTGCGTGATAGTATTAAAGTTATTATTGGTGGGAACCCTGTAACTAAGGAAGCCTGTGAACAGATTGGTGCGGACGCATTTACCACAAATGCGGCCGAAGGTGTAAAAATATGTCAAGGGTGGGTGAAATAATGAGCGACGTAAAAGCATTGGCTGAGGAAAGGACGCAATTACTTGCTGATGTCATGGCGGGACGCGTACCGAAGAGAGTTCCGGTCTGTCCTACCATTACTTATGAGTATGCCGTTGAGTATACCGGCAACAGTTTGTTTGAAGCCTTCTGGCATATGGAGAATTTTGAGAAGATCAGCGATATAATCTGCAGGGACTTTTATACGGACCTTTTCCCCATGAACTACCTGCGTTTCCCGGCACTTTACAAAACCCTTGGTGCCAAGAACTGGATGCAGGGTTCCAATGGCTTTATGCAGCACCCTGAGGTTGTCGGACTCCTTGAAGAGGAATACGATGAGTTTATTGAATCACCGTATGATTGCATCATGGAAAAGGTGCTGCCGAGGATTTATGCCAACTTAGATACGGATCCGGTAACCCGCTCAATAGTACTTGCCAAGGCTTTCAAAATATTTAATGATGAATTTGGCAACATTGGCGCCGTTACTGCCAAGTTGAGTGCGAAATACGGACTTGCCAATGTCAACCTGTTTTCGGCTGCGCCTTCCGCTCCTTTCGATTTTGTGGCCGACCAGCTGCGTGGCTTTAGAAACATGATGCTGGATATCCGCAGAAATCCGGAAAAAGTGGAGGCTGCGGTTAAAGCGGTGACACCGCTGGTGATAAAAATGGGTCTGCCTGCTGGTCCTCCGCCTCCCAATACCGCGGTATTTATACCCCTGCATATGGGGCCGTTTATGAGAACATCCGATTTCGAGCGCTTCTACTATCCTACATTTAAGGAAATGGTGGAAACCTTTGTCAAAGCGGGTCTGCACGTACTGTTGTTTGTTGAACAGGATATGATGCGTTATCTTGACCATCTGAATGATCTGCCGGAAAACACAATTATGTGGTTTGAGCTTGGCGATCCGAAACTGGCCAAGGAGAAAGTCGGTAAAAAGCATATAATCACCGGCTTCTATCCTGTTACCATGCTGAAGACAGGGACTGTCGAGCAGTGTGTTGACAAGGCCAAGGAGATCCTGGATATTCTGGCTCCCGGCGGCAGGTACTTCTTTAACTTTGACAAGGCTCCTCTGACATTTGACACTGCCAAGCCCGAAAACTTGAAGGCCGTATTGGAATATGTCGCGCAGAATGCCGACTATTAAAAAGGAGGGTCAAGAGTGGAATTAAAAACCAAGTATTATAAGACGTGGGAACAATACAGGGCTGAACATCCGGAAATCACGGAAAATGAAGAGCAAGCCATGGCCGGCAGGATGCAGGGCTATGAAGAAGCCATGTTTGCCTTCATCATGTTCCTGCTGATTTAAATAAATAGAAATCTCGCTGGAAAGGGTTGGCCCTCGTCGGCCGGCCCTTTCTTAATCTAAATCGCAGTTCGGAAGGATTTTGCGTGTTTTGAGTGAATTATAACGGCATAGTTTTTTTTGCCTGCAGGACATACCTCTAATTGACAGTGACAACGGCAGATGATATATTGAGTATAGAATACATGTATAGTCAGGTGCCGGAATTTTTGTGGCCTGCTGAATGAGTGAGAAAAAAAAGGGGAAGGCTTTTAATAACATCTGCATGCTGATGTTACAGCGGAGCCGGCCCTCCCGGATGCAGCCGGCCGGGATTGCTACATAAGGATTCTGCTGCTTTTATGTGCACTGTAAGAGTGAAAGTTTGATAAGGAGGAGTTTTTATGATTATTATCGGGGAAAAAATTAACGGGACAATACCCAAAGTCGGTAAAGCCATTGCAGAAAAGGATGAAGCTTTCATACGCGACCTGGCGGTCAAACAGGCGGAAGCAGGTGCTCACTACATTGATGTTTGTGCCGGCACATCTCCTGAAGTTGAGGAGGAAACGCTTATTTGGCTGATGGATATCGTCCAGTCTGCGGTAGAAACGCCGCTTTGTATTGACAGCCCCAACCCCAGGATTATTGAAAAAGTTTTTAAATACGCAAAAAAACCCGGAATCATCAATTCAGTTTCTGAGGAAGGTGATAAATGCGAAGTTATTTACCCGCTGATTCAGGGAACAGAGTGGCAGGTTATTGCTCTTACCTGTGACAACCGGGGCATTCCCTCAGATGTAGAAACCCGGGTTGAAATTACAAAAATTCTGGTTGAGAAAGCTGCCAAATATGACATTGCTCCCGAAAGGATTCATATCGACCCTTTGGTAATGGCTCTTTCCACTGACAACGAATCGCTTTTGAAATTCATTGAAACAATGAAAAGAGTAAAGGAAATGTACCCGAGCATTAAAGTTACTTCGGGGTTAAGCAACATTTCCTTCGGCATGCCGCTTAGAGGAGTAATTAACCGGCATTTCTTTGCCCTTGCCATTTATGCCGGAATGGATTCGGCCATTATGGACCCCTTAAACCGGGATATGATGACTACCCTGCTGGCAACGGAAGCCCTGTTGGGCCGTGACCGTTATTGCAGGAATTTTTCCAATGCCTACCGCAAGGGGAAAATCGGACCAAAAAAATAACAGTAAAAAGTAAAGGAGATATGTATGTTGGACTTTGAAGCATTAACCAAGGCTGTTGGTGAACTGGACGAAGAAGAGGTACTTAAGCAGTTGGAAGCTTTTGTTGCTGCCAGCCCTTCGGAAGAAGAAGCACAGAAGGCAGTGACTGCCTGTCAGAACGGAATGGCCATTGTCGGAGATCTTTTTGAAAAAGGCGAATACTTTGTCGGTGACCTGATTTTTGCCGGAGAATTGTTGACAAATGCCATTAATACACTCAAACCGGTCATCGGCGGTAAAAAAGCCGCCACAATCGGCAAAATTGTTTTGGGTACGGTTGCCGGCGACCTGCACGACATCGGCAAAAACATTTTTAAGAGTATGGCTGAGGCAGCCGGCTTTGAAGTTTACGACCTGGGAATTGACCAGCCTCCCGAAAATTTCGTAGAAAAAGTCAAAGAAGTCAAGCCTGAGATAGTAGGAATGAGCGGTGTCCTGACACTGGCGCTTGAGTCTATGAAACAGACTGTGGACGCGCTGAAAGAAGCCGGTGTGCGTGACGAGGTTAAGGTAATTATCGGTGGCAACCCGGTTACCAAGGAAGCCTGCGAACAGATCGGTGCCGATGCCTTTACAACCAATGCGGCCGAAGGCGTAAAAATATGCCAAAGCTGGGTACAATAAATTTTTCCTTCATCATAAAATATGTTTGAGAACGGATTCGGGGGCTGCAGGTTTTGGTGTAGCTCCCTGATTTCCTTCTGCCCTGGGAATGAGAAATGATGCGGAGGTAATTTAAAGATGGCTTATTCCGCGCTTAAGGAGAAACTTATTGCTGCCGTCACGGAACTGGAAGAGGATGAAGTCCTGAAACTGGCAGAGAAAGCCCTGCGAGAGGGTATGGAACCTGTTGAACTGCTGAAAACAATCAATTTAGGTATGCATAATGTCGGGAAATTATACGAGGAAAAAACATATTTTATTGCCGATCTGATTATGGCCGGTATTATTTTTAAAGGTGTTTTAGGGCTCAAAGGAATGCAGGAAGTGTTCTACAGCAAAGACCAAAAGAAGATCGGCAGGGTTGTGCTTGGTACTGTCGCCGGTGATCTGCACGACATAGGCAAGGATATTTTTCGCGGCTTTATGGAGGCAAACAATTTCGAGGTTATCGATGTCGGTGTGGATGTGCCCAAAGATGTTTTTGTCAGGAAAGTCAGGGAGAACAAGCCTGATATTCTGGGGCTGAGCGGTATTTTAACTTATACTGTCGAGGCAATGAAAGAAGTGGTTGATGCTTTGATGGAAGCCGGAATCCGGGACAGTGTCAAGGTAATAGTTGGCGGCGGCCACCTGACAGATGCAACTTCACGCTACATTGGTGCAGATGCGTATGCCAATGATGCTTTTGACGGTGTCAAAATCTGTCTGCAGTGGATGCAGGCAGCAAAACGGGGAGAAGGATAGTTATGGCTATTCCTGTGTATACTCGGATTGTCGAATCTATAAAAGAAAAGATTAACAGCGGTGTTTTAAAGCCGGGAGACGCCATTGATTCGGAGAACACTCTTTGCAAGGAATTTGGCGCCAGCCGGATGACCGTCCGCAAGGGACTGGCCATTCTTGCCCGGGACGGTTATATATATTCAATACCCGGCAAGGGGAATTTCGTTAAAGCGCCGGATTTGACGAAATATATTATTTATTATGATGAAATGCGAAATTCCATCAATATCGTTGACAAATCTCAGCTTCTGGAAGTAAATATTATTATGCCCGATGACAAACTGGTAGACAAACTGCAGGTTACTAAAAGAAAAAACCTGATCTTGATTAAAAGACTCTTTTTTACCGAAGGAAACCCTGTTGCTTATGATATTAAATACCTTATTTATCAGCGCGGGATGCCTATTTTGGAGGAGGAACTCCAGGATGCTACCTTTTCTGAAATGCTCTCCAAAACAACTCCGGTTTTTGCGTTGAAAAAGGAAATTACAATTTATGCTCAAATGCCTGATGAAGAGATGAAGTATTATCTGAATATATATGACGAGCTCCCCCTCTTGGTTGTGGAGCAGAAGCTATTTGACCGGGAAAATAAACCGATGGGTTTGGGTATTACTTATTACCGCGGCGACTCTATTAAGCTGCAGGGAACTAATCAGGAAAGGGAATAATAATTAGCAGATACCATGCTAAAGGTGATATTATGAGCAAACACAAGGTAATTTTTCCTCAAAACTTGATAATTGAGGCAGAAACCGGTGCAACACTGAAGGAGTTGATGAACAGGGAAGGGATTGAATTTGACTTCCCCTGCGGCGGCAGGGGCAAATGCGGCAAATGCAAGGTACGGATTTCCACAGGTGCAGGCGAACCGCTGGACGAAGAGAAAAGAGTCCTGACGGCAAAAGAAATAGCTGAAGGAATCCGCCTTGCCTGCCTGACCCGGGTCAAAGGCGACATGAGAGTGGAGTTTCTCTCTGACAAAAAAATCGGGCACCAGATCCTGCTTTCCGGACTGGACAGGACTGTCGCCATCGATCCTCATATCAACAAAAAGTATCTGGAAGTAGACAAGGCAACTGTCCGGGATATGCGGACAGACTGGCAGAGGATTAAAGACCGGCTGGCTGCCCAGGGAGATGAATACCGCAACGCCAAAATCCGTTTGCCGGTTTTGCGCGCTATCCCGGGACTTATGAATAATACCGGAGCGAAAATGACTGCCGTTTTTTATAATTATAATAATAAAGTCAGGGGACTGGAAAACGGCGATACCAGCGGCAGGCTGCTGGGAATAGCATTTGATATAGGGACAACTACGATTGTCGGTTATCTTGTGGACCTTTATACGGGAAAGGAATTAAGCGTTGTTTCTACCCTCAACCCGCAGACCCAGTATGGGGCGGATGTTATTTCCCGTATTACCTACGCATCCCAGAACCCGCGGGGGCTGGACGACCTGCACCGTGCAGTTACCGGTGCCTTGAATTCTTTGATAGGAGAAGCGACAAAATCTGCAGGGGTATCCCGCAATGATATTTATGCCATTACCGCAGTGGGCAATACCTGCATGCATCACTTGTTTGTCGGCATTAATCCCCAAAGCGTGGCTCTGGCTCCTTATGTGCCGGTGGTAAGTGACGCGCTGCAGGGGGATCCGTCAGATTTCAACCTGGAAATAAACCCGGCCGGAAAAGTTTTTGTTCTGCCCAACATAGCCGGTTTTGTCGGAGCAGACACCGCTGCAGTCCTCTTGGCGACCGATTTTGATAAAAGTGAAGATATCAGGCTGGTGGTGGACATCGGCACCAACGGGGAAATTGCCCTGGGCAACAAGGACAGGATACTTGCCTGCTCAACGGCTGCAGGCCCCGCCTTTGAAGGCGCCCAGATTACCTGCGGTATGCGCGGGGCAACGGGTGCCATTGATCACGTCACTTTTGGCGGAAATCTTGAGTATTCGGTAATCGGCAATGTAGAACCCATAGGTATTTGCGGCTCGGCACTCCTGGATACGGTTGCCGGTCTGGTGGAAAACGGCCTGATAGATGAGCGCGGCCGTTTTATGGAACCTGAGGAAGTGACGCATCCCGTTGGGAAGAAACTGAAAGACAGGCTCATCCGCTATAATGAGAAACCCGCCTTCCTGATTTCAGGCAGCTTTGACGACACCGGTTCACGCCCGGTGCTGGTTACTCAAAAGGATATCCGCGAACTGCAGCTGGCAAAAGGGGCTATGGCTACGGGAATAAAGATCCTGATGAAAAATTACGGCCTGCAGGCGGAAGACATAAAAGAAGTACTGCTGGCGGGAGCTTTTGGCAACTACCTGGACCCGCACAGTGCTTGCGCCATTGGGCTGATTCCGGCTGAACTTGAAGGCAGGATAAAAATGATTGGCAATGCCGCCGGTGCCGGGGCCAAGCTGGCCCTGCTGTCGGCTGCCGAGTACCGGCGTGCGGAACAGGCGGCAAGGAAGGTGGAATTTGTAGAACTTGGTTCAGATCCGGACTTTACTTCTGTCTTTGCCGAATCCATGCTTTTTCCGGCCCAGGAGAACGGCAGCAAATCATGAGATGAGCATTGAGAAGTAAAGGAGAGATAATTATGCCGCCGCAAAAGGAGGAGAACCCGCGCCTGGCTGTGAGGAGAGTTATCTACGAGGGTGCCCATGACTATATCCCCAAAGGAGAACTGTGCATTGATGACGATATAGTCTGCCGGGCAGTACAGGCAAAGGAGGCCGGTTTTCCCGAAAAATGTGCCTTTCTGCAATATCTTGGCCTTGAGATATACACCATTTCTCCCTGTTATCCCGAGCGGGGGAAGGATTTGCCGGCCGGACGCGAAATCTCCTGGCCGGAGCTTAATAAATGGACAGGGGATACGGACCTGTTTATTTTTGCAGTAGTCGACGGCCCCTTTGAATGGGGAATGCGACTTTTGGGTCTTGCTGAATTCTTTAGCCTGCTGCGTTCTCCCCTTGCCGTAAAAGACTTGACGGAGCAGGTTGAAAAGCTGTATGCTTACCTGCTTGCCAAACTGGCTGCTGAAGGGGTAAACGGCATTATCCTGGCGGATGATATCGCTCACCAGCAGGGATTGTTTGCCCGGCCTGAACTGCTTGAAAAATCTTTTCTGACCAGTTATGCCCGGCAGGCGGAACAGGCGCTGAAAGCCGGACTGCCGGTTTTTTACCATTCCGACGGCAATTACAGTGCTGTACTTGACAGTATTGTTAAGGCCGGTTTTACCGGGCTGCAGTGCCTGGAGAGGGCTGCGGGCATGGATATAAAAGCGCTGCGGGAAAAACTGGGTGAAGATATCTGCCTGTGGGGACATCTTGACGCCTCCGACTTGGAAGCAGCCGCTGAGCATGAGCGGATGCAGGATTTAATTGCAGAAATCCGTCTTTTGGCCCGGGGAAGAAAGTTTATCCTGGGGACAACGAGCGGGCTCTTCTCCGGCATGAATATTACTGTCCTCAAGGCGCTCTATGCCGCGGTCTGAATGCCGCCGGAATATTTTGCAGGTAAACAGTTCCCGGAAAACTCCGGGAACTATTGATTTTTGCAGCGCACAGCAGTCCCGTAAATCTAAAGCGGAAAAGAAGGAATTAGTGTCTTTGTATAAAATATAAAGGAGAAGCAGTCGTATACAGCCGGACTGCAGTTCTTGCGGGACGGCTTGATTGAGAGCAAAGCAGCGGAGGTGAGAAGATGAAAGAATCAGTAGGAATAAGTCCTTTTATGTATCCCTGTCCGGTCGTTGCCGTAGGCACTTATAACGCTGAAGGCAAACCCAACCTGATGACGGTGGCCTGGACCGGCGTTGTCAATGGCAACCCCGCCAGTATTTCAATTTCCGTGCGCAAGGAAACTTACAGCTATAAAAACCTGATGGAAAAAAAGGCCTTTACGGTGAACATACCTTCCCGGCAGTATATAAAGGAGATAGATTTTATCGGCAAAACTTCAGGCAGGAATACCGATAAGTTCAAAGAAACGGGACTGACGGCCGTACGCAGCAAAATTGTGGATGCTCCTTATATTGAAGAGTTCCCCGTTACTATTGAGTGTTCGGTGCTGAAAGCGGAAGACTTGGGACTGCATACAATTTTTATCGGCAGGATAATGGATGTAAAAGTCTGCAGCGACTGCCTGGATGAAGCTCACATGCCCGTTACGGAAAAAATCAGTCCCATTGCCTTTATACCGGGAGACGGGTCTTACTATGTCCTTGGCGAGCGCCTGGAACCGGGCAAGGACAAGTAACCTATGCGATTTGCCCGGCATTAATTAAGGAACCACTTTTCCCGGTGGTTCCTTTTTTGAAATATGAACATTAGCTCTTAACAATGTTAATAATTATGTTATATTCTTAAACCCTTTCTCCCGGGCGGAAGAAAGGAATAAGGTGTGCTAAGTCGAAACATGTAAAAGACGTTTCTGGTAAAAGAGGTGCAGCAATGATTATCTTTAACAATGTTACCAAAATATACCCGGGCAGCAAAATACCGGCAATCAGAGACCTGACTACAGAAATAACGCGCGGTGAGTTTGTTTTCCTGGTTGGGCCAAGCGGTGCCGGTAAAAGCACGTTTATAAAGCTATTATTCCGTGAGCAGCTGCCGACAAAGGGAACAATTTATTTTGAGGGCAAGAATATTGCCAGGCTGACAAAGGGGCAACTGTTAAGGCATCGCCGTCAAATCGGCATGGTTTTTCAGGATTTTCGCTTGCTTAAACAGAAGACAGTCTATGAAAATGTGGCCTTTGCTTTGGAAGTGCTGGGCAGGTCACCAAGAGTAATCCGCCAAAAAGTTCCCGATGCCCTGGCCAAGGTGGGGCTGCTTGGCAAAGAAAAATCTTTTCCTTCGGAGCTGTCCGGCGGCGAGCAGCAGCGTGTCGGCGTTGCCCGGGCGCTGGTAAAAGATCCGCTGATAGTGCTGGCCGATGAACCGACGGGGAATTTGGACAGGGAAAACTCCCGGCAGTTGATGGATCTTTTTGAGACCATCAACAAAGAAGGAACAACGGTGATCATTGCCACCCATGCCTGGGATTTGGTAGACAGGATGCAAAAAAGAGTGATAGCGCTGGATAAAGGCCGTCTGGTACGGGATGAGAAGCGGGGGAGCTATGATGTTTAATTCATTAAGATACTGTCTGCGCCAGTGTTTTGTTTCTCTCAGACGCAATTTTTGGCTGGTTGTGGTTACAGCATGTATTATAGCCGTTTCGCTTGCCATTTTGGGCGGGTTTTTGCTGATTGCCGTAAATGTTAACCAGATTATTGCCAATGTGGAATCCGGTGTGGAAATTGCCGCCTTTCTGCTTGACGGCGCCGATGTTGCCGATATAGGAGACAGGATTATCAGGCTGGAGGGAGTGGAGGAAGTACGCTTTGTCTCCAAGGATGAAGGCCTTGTCGAATTCGGCAAGTCACTGGGAGATGAAGAACTGCTGGCAGGCCTGGAAGGGGATGCCAACCCTCTGCCCGATGTGTTCCGGATCAAGGCGGTCTCGGCCGATATCGTACCGCAGCTGGCGGAAGAAATCGGCGCTATTGAAGGAGTGGAGTTTGCCGATTACGGGGAAGAACTGGTTTCGCGGCTCCTCAATTTAACAGGCTGGCTTAATACTCTGTTTATGGGTATCAGTGTGCTTTTAGCCCTTGGTGCCGTCTTTCTGATTGTTACGACTATCCGTCTTTCCGTTATAGCCAGGCAGGAAGAAATCAGTATTATGAAGTACCTTGGCGCCAGTGACGCCTTTATACGCTTTCCCTTCCTCTTGGAGGGCATGATTATGGGCTGGCTGGGTACTTTGGCATCCACCATGGCTTTGGGTGCCGTCTACAACAAGATTGCCGCCTTCCTGCAACAGGATGCCTTAATCTTTTTCCTCAGACCCGTTACATCACCTGAAAAGCTGGTCCCTATTTTTATTGGCTTGATACTGCTGGGCACATTAATGGGCGGCATCGGCAGTACTATTTCCATACGCAGGTTCTTGCGGGTTTAGGAGGGATGGCAGTGGCTGCACGAAATTTGCGTTTTTTCAGCCTGTTGCTTGTTATAGCCCTGCTGCTGGCCGCAGTCCCTGTTTCCCCGGTATCCGGGGGTGTAGAGGAAGCACGGCAGGAAGTAGAGGAACTGCAGGAAATCCTTGAAATGCTGGACAAAAACATTAAAGACAGGGAGCAAAAAATAAAGGAGCTAAAAGAAAAGGTCCAGATATCAAAAATCCGGCTGCAGGAAGCGGAAGAAGCCCTTGCGGAGGCGGAAGAAAACTTGGATGAGCAAAACCGCCTTTTTGCGGAGCGGGTCCGCAGTGCCTACATGAAAGGCGGGCTGTCATATCTGGAAGTTATTCTGGCTGCAGAGGATTTTGGCGATCTAATAACCAGGCTTGTTTACCTGTCGCGGATATTTAATCGGGATGCTGCGGTTGTTGCCGGTTTGCGGGAGGAGTATGCCCTCATGAAGGAACGCCGGGTTGCCATGGAAAGAGAAAAAGAAGAGCTTGAGGATTTGCAATACCGCGCTGAAGCGGAATATAAAAACCTGATGGCGGAAAAGAAGACAAGAGAAAACTTGCTGGCCGCTGCTGAAGAAAGACTGGCGGAGGAGCTGGCCAAGATTCCCCAGGCTGAGCGGAAGCCGGTTTACGCTCTTGTAATTGACAACCATTCATCGGCAAGGCCCCATTACGGCCTCTCACAGGCCAATGTCATTTATGAATATGAAGTTGAAGGCGGCATAACCCGTTATCTGGCCCTGTTTGCCGAATTTCCCGCAAAAGTCGGCCCCCTCCGCAGCGCCCGGCAGCATAGTATGATTCTGGCTTTGGAAAACGGTGTTCGTTATGTGCATGCGGGCGGCAGCCACGACAACCTGGTACTGATCAAGGATCTGGGTGTTAAGAATACTGATGCTCTGACATCCTCGAGCAAGCACTTCTATCGCGATTCGGCACGCAAAGCGCCGCATAACCTGTTTGTCAACCTGCAAGCGCTTGGGGTTGAGAAACAATCCACTGAGAAAGTCCTCAGGCCTGCCTACCTGGACCGTGAAGGGCAGAAGAAAAATTCGTTGTCTGTAAGCTGCGGTAAAAATTATACGGTAAGCTATAAGTATGATGCAGAAAACGGCTGTTATTACCGCTATATAAACGGGAAGCAGGATATTGACCGGGGCAACGGAGAAGCGATTAAAGCCAGAAACATTATTATCCAGTACACCCCTTATTATAACGACAGCCGCGGCAGGCCGACCGCCAAACTGGTTGGAGAAGGAACCATTGATTTCTACAGCCAGGGACAATATTTTCGCGGCACCTGGCGCAAAGAAAGTGAAAGCGCGCCTACCCGCTATTTTTACCAAAACGGCCGGGAAATTGAGAGGGTGTACGGGCAGACCTGGATTCATATAGTCCGGAAATAACAAAAGAGGCAAGCACTTTGTTTGATTTTGCATTACGGTCCGGGAGCAGGGAGAGAATTGCCTTTCACGGCATCAATAAGGAAATTGCGGGGAATATTAAATGCAAAAAAACACCACGGTAAAAATGTTGTTAATATGTTTGCTGCTGTTGCTTTCGGCGGTTTTATTTGCCGGCTGCCTGCGGGAAACATATTCAAGCATACCGGATAACGACAAACAACCGGCTGAAAATAATCATATCCGGGAAGAGGAAAGAATAAGAGAGGAAGAACGCAGAAAAGAGGAAGAAAGAATAAGAGAAGAAGAACGAAAAATAGAGGAAAGAAAGCAGCGGGAAGCTGAATTGAAAGAAATGCTGGGCCCTTTCTTCGTTCCCCTGCCTCCCGAGGAAGGCAAAGAAAACCCGCCCGTCAAGGCGAAAGGGATATACCTGACGGGGAATACGGCCGGCGGTTCCCGGTTTCGGGAACTGCTTGCCCTGGTTGAGGACACGGAATTAAATGCCATGGTCATTGACGTGAAAAATGACCACGGTCTTTTAACATACAAAAGTGAAATCGAGATTGTCAAAGAAGTAAATTCCGATAAAGCCGCCGTGATAAAAGACATGGAAGCGCTTCTGGATGAACTCCACAGCCGGGATATTTACTCTATCGCGCGGATAGTTGTTTTTCGAGATCCTTACCTTCCGGAAGTTAAGCCGGAATGGGCAATACAGAAGCGCGGCGGGGGGCTGTGGCGGGACTACGGCGGCTTTGCCTGGGTTAACCCTTATGATAAAAATGTTTGGGATTACAATATTGCCATTGCCAAAGAAGCGGCGCTTAAGGGTTTTAAGGAAATTCAGTTTGATTATGTCCGTTTCCCGGAGAATGCCAGGCGGGTTGACCGGGAAGCGGATTATCCGGGCGCCGGGGATTTGGCCAAGGATGAAGCTATTAAGGAATTCCTGCAGTATGCCGCCTGGCAGTTGAAAGATTACAATGTCCACCTTGCTGCGGATGTATTTGGCGTTGTTGCCACTTCCCGCAATGATGCAGACGGTATAGGCCAGACCTGGGAAAAAATATCACCCTATGTCGGGTATATCTGCCCCATGATTTATCCCAGCCACTACAGCCGGGGGTTTTTCGGTTTCAATGTTCCCGATGCCAATCCTGCAGGCACCGTAACCAGAGCACTGACCGATGCCATAAAACGCAACGGTCCACTCCGGAAACCGGCCATCATCAGGCCCTGGCTGCAAGGCTTTACGGCAACCTGGGTTAAAGGACATATTCCCTATGGTCCCCGGGAAATACGCGAGCAGATTGATGCCGCTTTGTCGCTTGGCATAGACGAATTCCTAATCTGGAATGCTCACAATAAATACTATGCCGACTCTTTTCTAACGGAAGCCGAAGCAAAGGCCCGGGAGGAAAAAAAGGCGGCTGAACGTTCTCAGAGCCGGCTGGACGCCCTGAACCGCAGCCGGGAAAAGGCGCTTGCGGATTATCTGGCGGCTGTAAAGAACAAAGACTGGCGGGAGGTTTATCTCTGGCAGTTCCGTAATACAGTGCAGGATGAGAGTGAAGTAAGGGAATGGGTTGCCGGCTGGACCGGATCCCTTGTATCTTACAGCATAAGTGTGGATGCCCCGGAGGAAAGCGAGGAAGCGAAATTTAATGTTGTTTATTCCCTGCAGTCAGGAGAATCGGTGATTCAAAAGGAAAGCTCCTTTACTCTTGTTTTGGAGAATAATCTCTGGAAAGTCAAACCGGCGGCGGAATTTCTGGCCGCTCTCACAGAAAGGTAAAAGCGGGCTTCCAAAACAGTAAATGTTTAAAATTCTACTTGGCGGGGAAAGATAGTATATGCCATAAAATCCCAGGCGCAGGATTTTGCAACAGCAGCTCGAATTAATTTTTGAGGTGAGAAAAGTGGCAGACTCGGAAGCGGCAGTACAACTAAAACCAAATCCCGGCCACGAATTAGCCCGGGAGGTAAAAGGGCAGGTATTCCACAGATATCCGATACGGACACATTTTGTTAAAGTCGGAGAGAGTTACCTTTCACTGGTGGAAAAATACGTTCTTCCCCATTACCGCGAGGGGGACATACTTTCCCTGGGGGAAAAAGTGGTTTCTTTGTGCCAGGGACGGGTAATATATAAAGACGAGGTAAAAATCAGCCTTTTGGCCAGGATTCTTTCCCGTTTTGCAATGCATAACCCTGCCGGCCCTGCCATGGACAATGTTTACAAAATGCAGACAGCCATAGACATATGCGGCTGGTGGAGAGTGCTTTTGGCGGCAATTTTGGCTGCGCTGGGCAAATTAATCGGCAAACGCGGAATCTTTTATAGTTTTCTTGGCAACAATGTGCGCAATATTGACGGGTTCTGTGTTGTAGGCTGGGAATACTACGCCGATAAAGGTATTCTTGCCCCTGCCGAACCGGACAAAGTCTGCCAGGAAATAAAGGATAAGTACGGTATTGACTGCATGATTGTGGATGCCAATGACCTGGATATTGAAATTCTCGGGAAAAACGCTGAAATTCCCTATGATAACGACTTCCTGGCAGAGATTATAAGGGACAACCCCTCGGGGCAAAGCCGTGAACAGACACCTTTTATCTTAATTCGCAAAAAATAAATACCGGACATGTTACACAAGCCGGGTAAATAAAAACCCTCCGTATTAGCGATAAGATAAACAATTAAAACGGAGGGTTAATTATTTGCCGGCGAATGCTTCCGGCACTTTATTTATAGCAGGGTAATTTTTTGCTAAGAATGAAAAATTGTATTTTCATTAGACTGCTGCCTGCCGGCTGCCGGGATGCCTATTTCTACTGTCGTGCCTTTTCCCAAAGTACTTGTGACATTGATAAAGCCGTTGTGGTACCGGATAATGCGCTTGGCCATAGTCAGTCCAAGTCCGGAGCTGCCTTCTTTTGTTGAAAAAGACGGTAGGAAGATTTGTTTCAGATGGGCTTTGCTGATGCCTACCCCCGTATCTTTGACAGTAATAATTACAAAATTCTGCACCTTGTCGTAGGATGTTGTTACCGTTATGCTTCCTCCGCTGCCCATTGCTTCCAGGGCATTGCGCAGAATGTTCAGCAGCGCGTGTTTAAGCAGTTTACCAACTGCCAAACAGAGCGGGATTTCCTCTCTGAAATCAGTGTTAATTACCACATTTGCCATTATCCCGACATTTTGCACGAGCTGCAGCAAATCCTCTACCAGGTAGTTGATGTTTATCAACTGCAGTACCTTCTTGTCAGGGTAGAATAAAGATAAAAGATTTGAAATGCAAGAATCTATCTGGCGCAATTCTTCCAAGGCGAATTCAAGGTATTTGTCCGCTTCGTTCTTCTTTTTTTGCGCCAATTGAATATAACCTATTGATGCGGTGAGAGGGTTGCGTATCTCGTGAGCAGTACCGGCGGCTATCTGGCTGGCTATGGCATGGATTTCCGCATTGCTGACCTCCTGATGGAAGCGCTTGTCAAAAGTAAAGTCCTTGCGCAGCCAGACAGCCCCTCCAATGTTGCCCCGCCGGTTTTTTACCAGTCTCACATTGTGAAGAAAAGCGCCGCGCTGGCGGGTATAAGGGCAGTAATCAGTTTCCACATCCTTTAGTTCCCGGCCGTGGTGAATGGCATGGAGAAGATAATAATCTTTGTAGGCCAGGTGCGGGAATACTTTTTTCAGAGAGTGACCGATTACTTCTTCCTTTTTTTTGCTGAAGGCGCACTCTGCCTGTTTATTGAAAGCAATGATCTTTTCTTTCAAATCAATGGCGATAACCGCTCCCCAGGTACTATCGGCAAAAATACGGGCGATTTCGTGCCAAAACTCGCAATCGTCAGACCAAGAGGATTTCTTGGCAGCACTTTCTAATTCCATTTTTCGTACCTCCCCCAAGTTTCAGGACAATATTATAATACCAGATAAATTATGTGAAATTTGCTGTAACTTGTCGTTTGCATCAAATAAAACAAAAAATGTCGTAGCAGAAGTGGGGGATATAACAAAATAATTACTGTTTACAATGATTATCGAGTCATACCGCATATTATTTGTCTTATTTTAGAAAGAAAGAAAAGCCAAGCCGCCTGATGTGTTTTACTGCACTGCCGTAATCATAATCCTGCAGCAGAAAGGCAATAATGCAGTAACACTTTTTATGTTTAACAATATACTGTACTGATAATAAAGACAGAAGGAGTAATCGGTAATGGAAGAGAGGCATAAGCATGCAAAAAGTCCCGAATGCTCTAATTGTTTATGTGAATACAACCGTCTTGAAGAAGCTCGCTTTTGGACACGTATTTTAATGGAGCATGCTTTATTTATCAGGCTTGGGCTGCCGGCAGACGAGCCGGAATTGGCGGCGGAAGCCGAATCCCTTCAGGAAAAATTTCAACAGCTGTTAAAAAGACTAAATAAAACAAATAAGTTAGGCCGCGAACTGCTGGAAGACTTAATAAAAGCGGTCAGAGAAATTATCGCTTATAAAGCCAAGGTTTTAAGCGAAATTATTCAGTGCAAAAAGATGCCGGGCAGCAATTACCCGCTTTTGCTTGATCATATCAGAAGAGAGGCGGAACGGTTTCTAAATCTTTTAACACTGCCGGTGCCGGAAGATCCGCTGACTTTGCTGCTGCAGCAGGAGGTTTTCTGGCTGCGGATTATGAAGGAGCATATAGAATTTATCATTCACCTGCTCGATCCGTCGGAACGGCAACTGCTTAACCAGGCCGAAATGTTTCGCAGAACCTTTTCCCGTTTGCTTGCCACAGCCCGGGACCTGGAATCCATGGCGGAAGTTGCCCCTATGAATTTCAATACAGTGGTCCGCTTTACCGGGGAAGTTATCGACAATACCATACAGCTCCGCAACTTTAAAGGCGCCGCCTTTGAACT
>DGEC01000002.1:11794-20867 GCA_002385745.1 Firmicutes bacterium UBA3936 | reverse complement strand
GAATGGCTTTCGTGAAGAGCAGGCTTTCCATATTCCTGTTGGTTGCAGCCTTATGTTATAATAAGCTTGCAGATTATTTGTAAAATATTGCTTGAGGTGAGAACACTGCAGCTGTTAAAGCCGGATGAAATTATTGATTCAGTCTACGATATTGAATTACAGCGGCTGAAGGAAAAAGGAATTAAAGGGCTGATAGTTGACCTTGACAATACACTTGTTCCCTGGCAGTCCCGTGAAGTAACCAAGGAACTGGAAAGCTGGGTAAAAAAAGTCTGTGCCGCCGGTTTGCAGATAGCCATTGTTTCCAACAATTCTTCTTCCCGGGTGGAAGAACTGTCCGGAAAACTGGGAATTACCTGCGTTGCCAAGGCCGTAAAACCGCGCCGCGGCGCCTTTCGCCGCATAGCCGGTAAATTTCAGATGCCGCCGCATGAAATAGCAGTTGTGGGCGACCAGCTTTTTACCGATATTCTGGGAGGAAACCGCTGCGGAATGTATACCATCCTGGTTGCGCCGCTCAGTAAAAAGGAATTTATCGGTACTAAAATAATGCGCCTGGCGGAGCGTCTTTTTATCCGGCGCAGCTAAAGTGCAAGCAAAAGTATAAGCTGTTATTTCCTGGATACACTACCAAAGAGGTGGTGTAACAAGGGAATGCTGCTAAAAAAGATCAGGAAAGCCTACAGGGAGGCAAAAAGAAAACTGCCTCCGGACATGCCTGCCGTATTGCAGGATATTATCATCAACACCCGTACGCGGAAAATGCGTTTTCTTTTTTTAAGAATGAAAAAAAATAAATAAACAGCTAAACCGGAGGTATGGCTTGTGGAGATTACCGGCAGAACCCGCCTGACTGGCTTGTTTGGAGATCCGGTGATACATTCCCGGTCTCCGGCAATGCATAATGCAGCTTATTTACATTTGAGGCTTCCTTTTGTTTATCTTCCTTTCCGGGTGGCAGGGGCCCAGCTACCGGCTGCTGTCCGGGCAATAAGAGCCCTGGATATGGCCGGGGTTAATATAACCGTTCCGCACAAGGAAGCGGTTATTCCTTATCTTGACCGCCTGGATGAAACGGCACTGCGCTGTGGTGCCGTAAATACCATTGTCAACCGGGAAGGGGTCCTAACAGGTTATAATACAGACGGCCTGGGGTTTCTGGATTCCCTCTCCGAACTTGGCTTTGAACTCCGTAAGAAAAAGGCGGTTATCCTGGGAGCCGGCGGCTCCGCCCGGGCTGTTGCGGCTGCTTTACTGGATTTGCCGGTAAAGTCGCTGCTGGTACTTAACCGGACGGTGGAAAAGGCAAAGGAGCTGGCAGCTGCCCTTGGAGCAGGAGATAAAATAAGCATATTTCCGCTCAAAGCGGATGCTGTTCCGGATTTGGCGGAAGCTGAACTGGTTGTTAATACTTTGTCCGTCCCCTTTAAGCAGCGGGGAAGCCGGCTGGTTAATCTTGAGCAGGCAAAAAAAGCTCTGTTTTATGACTTGCGCTATGGGAGTATGCCATCAGGTTTTCTTGATTATGCCAAAGAATTGGGCAGGCCGGGAGTTGACGGTTCGGGGATGCTGCTTCACCAGGGGGCCAGGGCTTTTACCCTGATTACCGGAAGGGAGGCGCCGCTTGAAGTTATGAGGAAAGCTTTGCTTTAGGTTTTGTGACCTTATATGATATTTGAGGTAATATGGAAAAATTAAGAAAAAAAATGGTTGCTTATTTTGCAGGATGTGATAAATTATAATTAAGCAAAGCATTTTAACACTTTAACACGCGAAAGGGCAAACCTGCTGAAAGGCAGGGGCGCAAAGCCACGGGTCTAAAGTAATCTACTGTTACAATGACAGCCGGCTACCGAAAGTGTTGTTTTTTTCGTATTTCTGACGGGAGTTTTGGCATATGCCAGTTGAAGTTGATGTTTTAAGAAAATTCAGACAGGATGCCCGGGTTATTCAGGCTGCTCATGCTTCCATGTTTGAAAATTCCGGTGAAGCAAATGCCTGGTTCAACCTGCAAGGAGAAGTTTTCTACTGGAACCGTCTTTTCACGGAACTGCTGCAGATTCCTGAGGAAAAAGTTCCGGGAATGAATATTTTTATGCTTCTTGGCCTTGCTGATGAGTTTGAGCCTGATTTTTACCGGTTGCAGCAAGGCAGCATTATAAAAAAGGAGATTGCGCTTGAGATTGCAGGCAAAACAAGACATTTTACCGCCAAATTCGGCCCTTTGCGGATGGAAGAAGATATATTTGCCGCTTATCTGATTCTTGCCGATGTAACGGAGGAAAAACAGCAGGAGGCGGAGTTGGAAGAAAGGGAATTCTTGTTGCGCAGGCTGGTCAACAAAGCAGGGCTCGGCATTGTGATTATCAATCAGGAGCATGCCGTTATTGAGGCAAACCAGCGGTTTGCGGACATGCTTGGTTACAGCTCTCCACAGGAGATGATCGGCATGCACACTTGGGACTGGACTGTCGCCGCACCGGAAAAACGTATCCGGCAGCACTTTGCCGACCTGTCAAAAATTGATATAATTTTTGAAACAAAACACCGCCGCAAGGACGGTACGGTTTTCGATGTGGAGGTAAGTGCCTCGGGCACCAGCATTCCGGGCAAAAACGGCAAGTACAACGCTGTAATCTGTATCTGCAAGGATATCACGCAGCGCAAAGCCGCAGAACAAGAAATTATGTACTTAAGCTTTCATGACAGCCTGACCGGTTTGTTCAACCGGCGGTTTTTGGAAGAGGAATTAAGAAGAATAGATGTGGCAAGGAACCTGCCGATTTCCATAATTGTAGGAGATGTCAACGGCCTAAAATTAATCAATGATGCTTTCGGCCACTATAACGGAGACACCCTTCTGAAAACAGCGGCGGATGTGATGAGAAAGGTTTGCCGTGCCGACGATTTGATTGCCCGCTGGGGCGGAGACGAATTTGTGATAGTACTGCCGAAGACGGACAGGCAGGCTGCAAGGCAGGTTCTGGAAAGAATACGGGAGAAATGTTCGGCGATAGATGTAGAGATGATTAAACTCTCCATTTCTCTTGGCCTGGCCACTAAGGAGGACTACAAAGACGATATCTTCAGAACTCTGCTGGCTGCCGAAACAGACATGTACAGGTGTAAACTGAAGGAAAGCCAGGGAGTCATCCGGCAGACCATAGACATGATTCACGGCTCCCTTTTAAAAAACAGCAAAATAGAGTCGCTGCATTGCAAAAGGGTGGCTTCTTTGTGCAGGGAAATTGCCCTGGCCATGGGATTTTCTCAAGCAATGGCAGATGAAATGGAAGTTGCCGGCTTGCTGCATGATATAGGCAAAATTGGCATCCCCAAAGCCATATTGGAAAAGGAAGGCATATTAACCCCGGCTGAATGGAGCGAAATTTGCCGGCATCCTGAAATAGGCTACCGAATTTTAAGCGCTTCAAATGAAACGTCGGATATCGCCAATTATATATTATCTCACCATGAAAGGTATGACGGTGCCGGCTATCCTACCGGGCTTCAGGGGACGGAGATTCCGCTGCAAGCGCGTATACTTGCGGTTGCCGATGCCTTTGTTGCCATGACCAGTGCAAGACCTTACCGGGCTGCGCTGTCCTGGAAGGAAGCAGTAAAAGAGCTTCAGGAAAATGCCGGCAAGCAGTTTGATCCGGAGATAGTCAAAATTCTAGTCAATAAAGTATTGCGGAAAAATGAGCGGACAAAAACCGTCCACGGTTAGAATTGGCCAACTTTTGCGAATTGTCTTGACACTTTTATTTTGCCCTGCCTATAATGAAGCTAAAGTCATCGTTGCTCTTGCAAAAGCAAAAGAAGGAGTGATAAGGTGGCAAAAAAATATGCCGATTTAGTCAAGACGCTCGCCTTCCGGGGCAGCTTTGCCAGGGCGAGTGGGAATGCCAGGGAACTGACCTTTATGGCAGGGGAGCAATTGGCTGGGTTTGATTTGAACTTTATCCTGGGTGTCTATGAAAACACCGGAGACTGGACGCCGGAGCGAGGCTCCCACACCCATCCCTTTGATGAATACCTGCTCTTTTTCGGTTACGATCCGGACGATATGAGCTATTTGGGCTCCGAGCTGGAGTTGTGCATGGGTGAGGAATGGGAGCCGCATAAAATTGTCAGGCCGTCCTTTGTTATTGCGCCCAAAGATTTGCCGCACAGTCCCCTTGTTACGGAAAAAGTAGACAAGCCCTTCGGCCATTTGCATATTGCATTGTCCGGCGTGTACAGGGGCGGCCCCGGGCCGGAGCAGACAGGCAGCACAGACGGTACGAAGTATAAGCACCTTTTTAAAGAGATGGAAGTACAAAAAGGCCCCGGCGGAGCCGATGCCCACCAGGTTTTTTCCTATTCGGCCGCCAATTTTCCGGGCCTGAAAATCAACTTTGATATGGGGCTTTACAAGGAAACTGGACAGTGGAGCTGCGCTCCGCATACTCATTCCTTTGATGAAGTCATGATTTTCTTCGGGCACAATACAGCCGATTTAAGCTATCTGGGAGCGGAAATTACCGTTGAACTGGGCGCAGAACGGGAGAAGCACACTTTTAATGTCCCCACCGTTGTAATTATCCCCAGGGGGACGCCGCATTTACCGGCGACCTGCAGCCGGCTGGAAAATCCCTACCGCGTTGCCCGCATCGGGCTTGCTCCCGAATATGACGAAACGCCGGCGCAACTGTAAAGAAAAGAGCCTGTACTATGCTGCAGGCTCTTTTCTTTTAGAAGAGCAAACCATTTATGCATGAAAAGCATATTATTCAGTATAAAATACACTTTCAGCTTTGAGGTGCCTGCGATGAACTTAAGAACACAAATACTGACAAACAATGCCTGCTTCAAGGAAGGCAGGATAATAACCCCGCAAGGCATTATGGTCCACTCTACCGGCGAAAACAATCCCTGGCTCAGGCGGTATATAGCTCCGGACGACGGCTTGCTTGGGAGAAACGAATACAACAACCACTGGAACCAGGATAAGCCCGGCGGCCGTCAGGTCTGTGTCCATGCCTTTATCGGCAAGCTAATCGACGGTTCAATTGCCACTTACCAGACACTGCCGTGGAATATCCGCGGCTGGCATGCAGGCGGCAAGGCAAACGACACTCATATCGGCTTTGAAATCTGTGAAGATGATCTAACTGATTCCTTGTATTTTTCTGCCGTTTACAGAGAGGCCGTAGAGCTTTGCGTCTATCTCTGAAAGCTCTACGGCTTTACCGAAAAGAATATTATCTGCCACAGCGAAGGCTACGAACTCGGCATAGCAAGCAACCATGCCGATGTGATGCACTGGTTTCCGAAACACAAAAAGAGCATGGATGCCTTCCGGGAGGCTGTCAGGCAGGAGCTGGCAAAGGGCGAAAATACCGGCATGACGCCAAGTGTCTTCAATGAATACTTGACCGCCTGGCAGGACAAATACAATCCTTTATACAAAACTCTTGACGATGTCCCTCCTTACTGGTGGGAGGACGCCGCCGCGCTGGTCAGGGCCGGTGCCGTAAAGGGTGACGGGATCAACAGCTTTGGCCTGCGCCGCAGTGAACTGAAAGTGGCAATTGTCAGCAAAAGATATGCAGATTTTTTGTTGAGCAAAGGAAATCTCCGGGCGGGGCGGCAATCAAGAGACTCTAAGGATTCCGTGTAAAAAAGAAAAAGCCTTGAAATAACAGCTATTTCAAGGCTTTGATTATTTCAGCATCTGGAGCATGCGGCAGTAAGAGCAGGCCCTGGAACCGTTGACTCCGGGCCCGGTTTTAGCGCAAGGCAGCACCTTCAACCGGCTGCAGTTAGTAAGCGTTTTTGTAAACGCGGTAATTGAAGCATGGCTCGCTGCTGTCGGCATAGTGGATGTTTCTTTCGACACAGAGCTCAAAGGTGATGACGTTTTTCTCGATGTTGTAATCTGAGAGCAGGGCGTGGGTAGGGATGGTCTCAAGGCTCATATTGAGTAAACTTGATCCCCAGCCTATAACGCAGGAATCCTTTGTTTGCATATCAAAGGAGGCACAGTGGGTTGCCCAGTGCCTTTTCTCGGTCAGCTCATCCAGATCAATACCGTTGATGACCCTGGCCGTAGCCGTCTTTCTTGCTTCGTCCAGAGTGAATATAAATATCCTTGTTGTATTGGTAAAGAAATTTGTATGATTGTCGAAGACGGTGACCGTGCTGTCGTTGCCGGCGATAGCGGCAGGCACATATTTCGCATCGTGCTGGCCGATAAAAAGGTTGCCGTCCTCGTCCTTGAAGGAATCCAGCCCGCTGAACTGATTGAGGTCACCACCGAGAATCCAAAGGATTTCGCCCGTCTCGCGGTCAAATTTGCAGACCGCGTACTGGCTCCTCATGGAAACAATCAGATTCCCGTCCTTCGGGTCGATAAAGATGCTGTTGATGTGGACGTAATCTTTGGCCGCATACCCGGAGCTGTTTTCGTAATCCGAATTCTCCTTTGCCGCAGCGTACAGCTCCGGGTAATCCACCGTGTTATACTCGTGAATTACCTTGCCGTCCTTTACCTCCTGCATGATTCCCGCCTGTACGTACGCCTCGCTGCCGCCGTCGATTCCCCCGGACGGCAGGTTGCTTACACGCAGCTTTGTATAACTCAGGGATATCCAGTGGTTTCTGCCCAGCAGGACGAATTCATGCTCATCCAGATAGCCTTCACCGTGGGTGTGGTTTTTATCGTCATTGGGAAGCAAGGTAATGTAGTCAATCTCTCTGTAATTTTCGTCCATCAGGACAAACATACCGCTGACATACCCCAGGCCTGCAAGCGCGGGGTTCAACTCGACGAAGTAGGTGTAAAACCTGTCTTCGGACGTATCGTAGGCCCTGAAGTTCGCGGTGGTATGATTGCCCACGCACGCCAGGTTGCGGTAATAGACAATGTTCCCATCGGTGTCGATGCGCAGTAAGAAATCGTCCACCAGGAAAGAATAAACACCGGGCTCCGGCTTGACTTTGTCATCCATTGTAATATGCATAACCGGCATGTAGTTGTTGACCGTATGAATCCTGAGAAGCGTCCCGTCATTTTTTGTGATGGTGATAATTTCGTCCACCGGGTTGGCTGCGCTGATGAGCTGCGGCGTGATTGTAAATTTGCCGCCCTCAACGGTAAGCTCTGTTTTTTTGCCGCCGGCCTCGATTGCCGCGGCTTTGATGTCGCCGCTGAAGGTTAGCGCGTTACCCGCCACCAGCGCGTTGAGGTAATAATCGCCCGCGCTGTCTTCTGAAGCGACGAGTACGACGCCCGTTGCACCCTTCTCATCCTCCACGGTGATGCCGATATCTGCCGCCGGCGGTGTTGTAAAGCCGGTATTTTTCTTGTCGAATGCCGCGATTTCAGCCGTATAATCGAAATAAATATTGGTGTATGTTTTATCCTCAGTATAATGTGTGGACGTATCAATTACAAACGTTTTACTCGCATTGTCCCAAGTGACGCCGAAATCAAAGGCCCTGCCGATGTCCCGGAGCTTAAAGTAATTGTTGTACTCAATGTTGTACGCAGTAAAGAAAACCTCTTTGCCATCCAGATAGATCCTTGAGCTTGTGGGTCTTGCCGTTTTTACGCCGGCACTCTTTGTGACCATCTCGCCGCCGACCGGTTCATAAGCCTGGCCGCCGGTCAGGCTGATGGCATTGCTGTCTCCGTCCCACTCGATGCTAAACTGCTTGGCCGTCCCGTTCAGCGTATAAGCCAAATCCCGCAGCTTGAAGTAATTGTTGCCGTCGATGATGTAGGCGTCAAATTCAACAGTCCTGCCGTCGACTTTGACGGTTACGGAGGTGGGGTTTGCCTGCTTGCCCCCCGCCGAGGCACTGGTTACCATTGCCGTGAGAAGCACGAGGGCAATAACAATTGCCAGTACCTTTTTCTTCATTTTATCCCCCCAAATTATCAGAATTTAACCAAGGTTAAGATAATTATAGCAACGGCAATTTTAAATGAGAAATAACGATTAATTATCAACAGATAGCAGCAGGTTATCAATAAAGTCGCTGATGAGGGGGCTGTCGTTTTTCCAGACGGCTACCACGCTGCATGTGAATTCGGGGCGGGGAAGCACGTATTGCTTCAGGCCGACCATTTTTTCGCACACGTTTTCGAACATGATGGCAAACCCGTGTCCCATTTTCAGGTAGGTCAGGAGCGTCTCCCAACTGTCGTACAGCTCAAGCTGATGATGAAGCCCGAGGTTTTTCAGAAGCGAAAGGGCATAGTTATAGGCCCCGCGGCTGACTTCGGGGCTCAGCACCAGCAGCGGAAGTTCGGAAAAATCATCGATTGTGACCGTATCCTTTGCAGCCAAGGGAGATTTCTCGGAATACACCAGGGCGGTTTTTTCCGTAAAGATGATTTTCGAATTGAAGGTGTACAGCTCCGGCATTTCAAAATCCAGAGTTAAGATGATGTCTACGGTATTGTTGATGAGCGCTTCTCTGATCTCCCTGAAAACGCCGCGGTGAAAGACAAGATTTGTTTGAGGAAATTTCAGTTTGTTCTGCAGGGAAAGCAGATAAATGAATTCATCGATGGCTGCGCCCTGAAAACACCCGATTCTGACCACGCCGTCCCGCTTCTTCCCGATGGATTTCGCTTTTTCCACGGCTTTTTCCAGGTCTTTTAGGATAAGCTCCAAATCGTTTTTCAAGCTCTGTCCGGCTTCGGTGAGCATCACCTTTTTTTTGCTGCGGTTGAACAGCTTGACGCCGAGCTCTTCCTCGATGAGCCGGATTTGCTTGGACAGGGCCGGCTGAGAAATGAACAGGGCCTTTGCCGCTGCGGTAAAATTCAGCTTCTCCGCAGCAGCCAGAAAACACTCAATCTGCGTCAGCTTCATACATCTTCTCCTTTATATAAATGATGTCGCAGGAGCTCTGCCTATTACCAATTTAACACAAAGGTTCAAAATGAAACAAGGTGTCCCAAAACCGCTCTTTGCATGCTTGCACGCCAGCCATGCCGGGGAAAAGAAAAAGCCTCGAAATTGTTAAAATTTCAAGGCTTTTGTTATTTGCTGGTTGCGGGGGCAGGATTTGAACC
>DGEC01000002.1:5220-11556 GCA_002385745.1 Firmicutes bacterium UBA3936 | reverse complement strand
GTTATGAGCCCGACGAGCTACCGGCTGCTCCACCCCGCGACAAAAATTTTCATCTGGAGCGGGTGATGGGAATCGAACCCACGTAGCCAGCTTGGGAAACTGGAGCTCTGCCATTGAGCTACACCCGCACTCCTGTTCCGATTCAGCCATTTGATTATACAACACAAAAAGAACAGTGTCAACCGGCAGTAAATGCTATGCTTTAACCTGTGAAAGGAAAACGAAGAGCCGGAGCTCTCCGCTTTGTGCTTATCTACAGTTATCGTTTAGCTTCTAGTTTTCCCTCACCGCAAGATAGCGCTCCAGCTTTCTCTTGACCCGCTGCAAAGCATTGTCAATGGATTTTACATGGCGATCCAGTTCGCTGGCAATTTCCTGGTATGATTTGCCTTCCAGGTAGTACATCAATACTTTCCGTTCAAGATCGCTTAAGATCTCGCTCATTTTCAACTCGATATTGTTGTATTCCTCCCGGTTGATCATCAACTCTTCCGGGTCTGTGATTTTAGCCCCGGACAGGATGTCCAAAAGCGTCCGGTCGGAATCTTCGTCATAAATGGGTTTGTTTAATGAAACATAGGAATTCAGGGGTATATGCTTCTGCCTGGTGGCAGTCTTAATTGCTGTAATTATCTGCCTTGTTATACATAGCTCCGCAAATGCTCTGAAAGAAGAAAGCTTGTCCTCTTTGAAATCGCGGATTGCCTTGTACAGCCCAATCATTCCCTCCTGAATTATGTCTTCCCTGTCAGCGCCGATGAGGAAATAAGATCTGGCTTTTGCCTTTACAAAGTTGCGATATTTGTTAATTAAATACTCCAGTGCAACTTCACAGCCGTTTTTTGCCTTCATAGCCACTTCTTCATCTGTCTGCACGTCATAGTTCTTATAGGCATTAACCAGACGACGGGCTTCCTGGGCAGTTAAATTCACCTGCATCGCCTCCACGATTGAGATCCGCTTTACTGCACCTGAAAACAGAAAACTTTGAAAGAACCGTCACCAATCACTAACGGTATTATAACTTAACCATAATAAAAGCGTCAAGAGCTTTTAAACAAGCCCCCGGCACAGTTCGACACGCTTAACCTAAAGCCCCTCCCGCTGTCTTAGCACTTCATAACAAAGCACTGCTCCTGCGGCGGCGGCATTCAGGGAAGAAAGCTTGCCTTTCATGGGCAGCCGGACAAGAAAATCGCATTTTTCCCTGACCAGCCGGCTTAACCCCTTGCCTTCACTGCCTATCACCAGGGCCACAGGCTCTTTATAATCACCTGCCGTGTAAAGGAGCTTCCCTTTCGCATCGGCGCCGTACACCCAAAGTCCCGCCGCTTTGCATTCGTCCAGGCAGCGTGCCAGATTCACCGCCCTGGCAACGGGCAGGTGCTCTGCGGCGCCGACAGCCGCCCTGATGGCAGCCGGCGTCATTTCTGCCGCCCGCCGCTCCGGCAGGATCAGACCGTGACAGCCTGCCGCATAGGCCGTGCGAACAAGGGCCCCCAGATTCTGAGGGTCCTGGATGTGATCAAGAATCAGCAAAAAAAGGGGTTCCTTTCCTTTGCTTTCAAGAAGCTGTTCAAGGGAAGCATAACGAAAAGGCTGCACTTCAGCCATTACTCCCTGATGATTGCGGACAGGTGCATGGCGTGAAAAAAAACTTTTTTCCCGGAAACTGACGGCAAGATTCCTTTCCCGGGCAAGGTCAAGGATCTCCCTGATAATATCCCCCCGGGCGCCCTTCTGCAGGAACAGGCGCCTGACATCCGTCCCTGCTTTTAATGTTTCAAGGACCGGTCTCCGGCCGGCAATCATCATCCCGCTATCCATAATCCCACATCCTGCTGAATTTTTCCGGCTCCGCCCTGCGGGCAGTTTTCACTGCCCAAAAGCCTCCCCGCTTTCAATTATCGCAAGCAGCTCCTGCAGGCGCTCATGGCGCCCGTCAAGATACAGCCAGCCGAGCAAAGCCTCAAAGCCCGTAGCCCTTCTGTAAGAGGAAACCCTGGCATTTTTGGGGACCCTGCTTTTTGTATTGCGCCCGCGGCGCACAATTTCCGCTTCCTCCTCCGTTAAAAAAGGCTCCAAAAGGCGCAAGGCCTCATCCTGGCCGGAAGCCCGCACCATGCATGTTGCTTTTTTGTGGATGGCCCGGACAGGAAGTCGCTGCTTGCGGACAAGTTTTGCCCGCACATAAAGCTCGAAAACCGCATCTCCTACATAAGCTAAAAGAAGGGTCGGGAAGTTTTCTCCAGTCATCATTTCCTGCGCCAGCGAACCCCCTGAGGCGTATCTTCAAGGATAATCCCCATTGCCAGCAGTTCATCCCGGATGGCATCGGCTTCTGCCCAGTTTTTTGCCTCCCGGGCGGCCTGCCGCCGTGCAATCATTTCCATTATCTTCGCATCCAGCTCTTCTTTTTCCGGAGGAGCAAAAAATCCAAGGATATCACCCGTCTCCTCAAAGAAAGAAAGGATTTCCTCCACAGCTTCCCGTACGGGCGACTCTTCCTTCAAATAGGAATTAACGGCCCGGGCCAGGTCAAAAAGGACGGCAATGGCGTCTGCCGTGTTAAAATCATCGTCCATGGCCGCCGTAAAACGCTTGCGGTATTCTTCCAGGTTAACAGCCTTCCGCCACCCCTGAGTTGATGAACCATTTGCCTGCGGCAGCTTTTCACGCAGGTCCCGCAGGTTGTAAACCACATTGTTCAGTCTTTCCAGGCCGCTTTGCGCCTGATCGAGCAGCTCAGGCGCAAAATTAATCGGGCTGCGGTAATGGGCGGAAAGCATAAAAAAGCGGATTACAAGCGGGTCTACTGTCCGGCGGAGATCGCGGACAGTAAGGACATTGCCCAGTGATTTGGACATTTTTTCCCGGTTAACGTTCAGGTAACCGGCGTGCATCCAGTACCTGACAAAGGGCCTGCCTGTAACACCTTCGCTTTGAGCCTTTTCATTTTCGTGGTGCGGGAAAGCCAAATCAGGCCCGCCGCCATGAATATCAACGGTTTCTCCCAGGTATTTCATGGCCATGGCGGAGCATTCCACATGCCAGCCGGGCCGTCCCTTTCCCCAGGGGCTTTCCCAGGCCGGTTCACCCGGTTTCTGCTTTTTCCACAGGGCAAAATCCAGTGGATGCTTTTTGCGCTTGTCGACTTCTATCCTGGCACCGGCAACCAGTTCGTCCAGCGGCTGGTGGGACAGCCGGCCGTAGCCGGCAAAGGCCGGTGTATGAAAGTAAATATCCCCGTCCAGATTGTAGGCCAGCCCCCCCGCCAGCAGCTTATCAATAATCTCAATTATTTCCGGAATATGTTCCGTGGCCCGGGGATGATGATCCGCCCTCCGGACACCCAAAGCCTCCGCATCGGCAAAATAAGCTTCAATGTACCGCTCGGCCAGTTCACTTACCGGAATTCCCAGTTCACCGGCTCTTTTGATCATTTTATCATCAATATCGGTAAAATTCTGCACAAAGGTTACGTCATAGCCGCGCCAGCACAAATAGCGGCGGATAACATCAAAAATGATGAAAATGCGGGCGTTGCCAATATGGAAATAGTCATAAACAGTGGGTCCGCAGACATACATCCCCACTTTTTTGCCCTTGGCCGGGACAAACTCTTCCTTTTTACGGCTAAGCGAATTATACACCCTGATTGTCAACGGCCTTACCCTCCTTCAAACATTCTTCCAGCCGGGAGCACAGCTCATCAATCTGCTTCTGCAGGTTTAAAAGCTTGTCGGCAACGGGGTCGGGTAGATCAATGTGATTTAAATCTATGGAAGCAACCCGCCTGCCTTCATGCACAACCACTCTTCCCGGCACACCGACAACAGTTGAGTTTGCCGGCACATCATGCAGGACAACGGACCCGGCGCCGATTTTTGCATAATCCCCTATAACAATAGGTCCCAGGATCTTGGCGCCTGCTCCGATTACCACATTGCTGCCGATTGTAGGGTGCCTTTTCCCCTTATCTTTGCCTGTGCCTCCAAGAGTTACTCCCTGATAAAGGGTGACATTATCGCCAATCTGCGTTGTTTCACCAATAACCACACCCATGCCATGGTCAATGAAAAAACCTTCCCCGATAACGGCGCCGGGATGTATTTCAATACCTGTCAAAAAGCGGCTTAGCTGCGATATCAGCCGCGGCAAAAAGACTAACCCCCTTTTGTAAAGGGCATGGGCCAGCCGGTGGGCCCACAAGGCATGGAGTCCCGGGTAGCAGAAAAGGACCTCCAAAAAGCTCCGGGCCGCAGGATCTCTTTGAAAAACGGCCTTTATGTCTTTTTTTATCATGAGAAACATGTCATTCCCCTCCTTCAGCCCCCTCTAAAACTCTCTCTCCAGGCCACAGCCCGCCCGGCAGTGCGCTGCACTGAGAACTGCCGTTCTCTGAAAAAATAAGCTGCAAACTGCCGCAGTTCCTTCCTAAGACGACAAGAAACCGCCTCTGCCTGCAGAGACGGTTCTTCCGCGGTTCCACTCTGATTGGGCATAAGCCCCTCTTGATCGTCTAACGGCTTTGCCGTATCCGCTTACTTGCCTTTGGGCGGATAAACTCCGGGACGCACTTTCAGGACGACTTGCCGGAGCTTCTTGCAGCCGGGGAAGCTCCTCTCTGACGGCAGTACCGGCCTTACTTCTTCCCTTCATCGTCGGTCGGTACATAGATAACAAAAGATTACATCTATTATAGAAACAGCTGCGGCTACTGTCAACTGTTTTGCCAAATCCAAACTATGAAATTTTTTCCAGAATGTCCTGCGCCCTCCTGGCAGCAGCAGCCGGGCCCAGAAGAACAAGCAGGGTATTGAGGTCCGGACCATACGAGCGGCCCGAAACTGCCACCCGGACAGCCATAAACAAAGCCTTCCCCTTTACTCCCAGTTCCTTGCCGATTTCACCGAGCAGGCGGCGCACCGTCTCGCTGTCCCATTCAGTCATTTTTCCCGCCTTTTCTGTAAAAGCGGCAATAACACCGGGAGTCGTCTCAAGTTCCAGGATTTTTTGCGCCGTTTTGTCCCCGCTTTCTATTTCAGTCTTTTCTTCCAAAAAAACCGCCAGCAAATCCGGAGCCTGGGAAACATATTCCATTTTTTCCTGCACTGCAGCCACCGCCTGCTCAAGCCAGGACATCTTGTCCCCGAGAGCTTCCGGTTTCAAAAGCCCGGCTTCCAAAAGATAAGGCAGGCAAAGTTCCGTCAGCCTGGCAGGAGGGAGCTGTTTTATATAATGGGCATTAAGCCAGTTCAGTTTCCCTAGATCAAAGACAGCCGGGCTTTTGGAAACCCGCTCCAGGGAAAACAGCCTGATTAACTCCTCCGGAGAGAAAATCTCCCGTTCTCCTTCCGGAGACCAGCCGAGAAGAGCCAGAAAATTAACCATGGCTTCGGGCAGGTAGCCCTGTTTCCGGTATTCCAGAACAGAGGTTGCCCCGTGGCGTTTGCTCATTTTCGAGCGGTCTTCGCCTAAAATCAGAGAAACATGGGCAAACTGCGGAAGCGGAAAATTTAACGCTTCATATATTAAAAGCTGCCGCGGCGTGTTGGAAAGATGTTCCTCACCCCGGATAACATGGGTTATCCCCATCAGTGCGTCGTCCACAACAACGGCAAAATTATAAGTCGGCAAGCCGTCTGACTTGATAATGATGAAATCACCGATATCGTCGCTATCAAATTCCACCCGGCCCCGGACCAAATCATCGACAATCAGCTTTTTCCCCGCCGGCACCAAAAAGCGGATTACCGGCTTGCGGCCGGCTGACCGCAGCCTTTCTTTCTCCTCGCCGGTAAGACTGCGGCATTTGCCGAGATAGCGCGGCATTTTGCCCTGCTGCATAAGCTCTTGTCTTTCCTCTTCCAACTCCTCTGCGGTGCAGAAGCATTCATACGCCTGTCCGGAATTCAGAAGCTCCCGCACGTAGGGTTCATATATGTGCAGGCGCTGCTGCTGCCGGTAAGGGCCGTTTTCCCCGCCCACATCTACGCCTTCATCCCAGTCTATTCCCAGCCAGCGCAGCGACTCCAGGATCATAGTTTCAGACTCCCGGCTGGAGCGCTCCAAATCGGTGTCTTCAATGCGGAGAATCATCGCTCCCCCGTGGTGCCTGGCAAACAACCAGTTAAAAAGGGCGGAACGAGCGCCGCCAATATGCAAGGGGCCTGTCGGGCTTGGAGCATATCTGACTCTGACTTTTTCCATAACTTCACCTTCCATACGCTAACTTTCCCTATTATACCATTTAGCAAAACCGGGGACAACAAAAACAAGCATTTATGCTATAATAAGAGCAATAGCAGAAATTATTTGGCTAATTCCGACAGG
>DGEC01000002.1:0-4997 GCA_002385745.1 Firmicutes bacterium UBA3936 | reverse complement strand
CAGAAAATGCCGTCCTGACAGTATTTCCTGAACTGGGCATTTCCGGCTGCAGCTGCGAGGATCTTTTTCACCAGCAAAGCCTGCTGGAAAAGACAGAGGCGGAAATCGGCAGGTTTCTGCAGGAAACGGCCGGCCTTAACGGCATCTTTATCATTGGAGCCCCGCTGGAGGCCGGCTCCGTTCTCTGCAACTGTGCACTGGTAATCAGCCGTGCCCGCATCCTGGGCATTGTTCCCAAGACCTACCTGCCCAATTATCGTGAGCATTACCAGGCCAGGCATTTCAGACCCGGAAGCCAGGCAGGGGTAAAGACGGTCAACTACTGCAACCAGCAAGATATACCTTTTGGCACAGACCTGCTTTTTAAGGTCGGCAATATCAGCCACTTTACCTTTGCCGTGGAAATCTGCGAGGACCTGCAGGTACCCGTGCCGCCTTCCAGTCTCTATGCCCTGGCCGGCGCCGTAGTTATTGCCAATCCCGCCGCCGGCAGTGCCACCGCCGGTAAAGCGGGGGAGCGCAGGCTGTTTATTGCCGGCCAGTCGGCCCGCTGTCTTGCAGCTTATGTCTATGCCGGCGCCGGGGCAGGCGAGTCAACCACCGATCTGGTACGGGACGGGCACGCCCTGATTGTTGAAAACGGAAAGGTTCTTGCCGAATCTGAACCTTTCGGTATCTCCGGCCACTTAACCGTCTCGGAAACAGACCTGGAATACCTGGCCGGGGAAAGACTGCGCAGCAATATATTTGCCGCCAATTATGCACACAGCGGACTTGCTCACGGAAGCTTCCGCACGGTAAACTGTGAAGTCACCCTGCCTGAAGGAAGGCTGCTGCCGGTGCGCAGCTTTGCCCGCTTCCCCTATCTTCCCGACGGTGAAGAGGAAAGGGACCGTTTCTGCGCCGAAGTATTCAGCATTCAAGTACACGGCCTGGCAAAAAGGCTTATGGCTTCAGGAATAAAAAAGGTAGTCATCGGTGTCTCAGGCGGACTTGATTCTGCCCATGCCCTGCTGGTCGCTGTGAAAGCCGCCGAAATATTAAAACTGCCCCGAACGAATATCATGGCATACAGTTTGCCGGGCTTTGCCACCTCCGGCCGCACCAGAAAAAACACCTGGCGGCTGATCCGCGCCCTCGGCGTTTATGGTGAAGAGGTGGATATCCGCCCCGGAAGTACGCAGATGTTGCAAGATATCGGGCATCCTGCAGCCCAAGGAGAAGAATCCTACGACAAAACCTACGAAAATGTCCAGGCCGGCCAGCGCTACTCCATCCTTTTCCGCCTGGCCAACCGGCATAGAGGGCTTGTTCTGGGTGCAGGCGACTTGAGCGAAATAGCTTTGGGCTGGACTACCTACGGGGTCGGAGATCACATGTCTCACTACAATGTTAATGCCGGAATCCCTAAAACGCTGCTCCGGCTGCTTTTGCTCTGGCAGGCGAAAAAAGAACTGCAGGACAAGGAAGCGGGAGAAGTCATCATGGATATCTTGAACACTGCCATCAGTCCCGAACTTGTGCCGGGCGAGGAAAAGGAAGGACAGCCGGCCCAGCGGACAGAGGAAATTATCGGCCCCTATGAACTGCAGGATTTTAACATTTATTATACTGTCTGCTGCGGCTTTAGGCCGGCCAAAGTGGCTTTTCTGGCTTACAACGCCTGGCGGGACAAATATTCCCTCGGGCAAATAAAACACTGGCTGCAGGTATTTCTGACGCGCTTCTTTGCCATCAGCCAGTTTAAACGTTCTGCCATGCCTGACGGGCCAAAGGCGCTGCTCGGTGTGGGACTTTCGCCCAGGGGAGACTGGCGTGCACCCAGTGACTCCGCCGCCGCCGTCTGGCTGGAAGAACTGCAGGGCATCCCCGAAATTGACCCCAAAGCCTAATCTTTCTTCAAAAGTACCACTGCCTGGGCGGCAATACCCTCTTCGCGGCCGCAGAACCCTAGCCCCTCTGAAGTAGTGGCTTTAACGCCGATATTTTCCGGCAGGGTACCCGCCGCTCGCGCTATGTTTTCTTGCATCGCTTTGATATAGGGAGCAAGCCTGGGCCTCTCCGCGATAATAACGGCGTCGGCATTAACTATCCGGTAGCCGTGTTTGCGGCAGAGTTCGCTTACCTTTTCCATAAGCTTCAGGCTGGAGATGCCGGCATAGGCAGGGTCAGTGTCGGGAAAATGCTTCCCCAGATCCCCCAGAACAAGTGCTCCCAGCATTGCATCCATAATGGCATGTACCAGAACATCGGCATCGGAATGTCCTAAAAGGCCCTTTTCGTACGGAACGTTAACCCCGCCAAGAATGAGAGGCCGGCCATAAGCCAGCCTGTGTACATCAAAGCCCGTTCCTATACGCATGCATCTTCACCCCGCTCCCCAAGCAGTATCCCGGCTAAAATTAAATCTTCCGGAGTTGTTACCTTGATATTTTCATACACTGATTCCGTTACATAGACAGGATAACCGTAGTACTCAAGCAAAGCCGCATCATCCGTAGCGTAATAACCGTCTCTAAATGCCCTGTCATGGGCGGTCTCCAGCCAGCTGCGGCGGAAAACCTGCGGTGTTTGCACCGCCCACAGGCTGTCCCGTCCGGGAGTATCCAGCACCCGCCCGTCCTTATCCGCCACTTTAATTGTATCTTTGACAGGAACTGCGGCAACGGCAGCGCCGTATTTTTTAGCAGCATCCAGGCACTTTATAATCAGATCCGCCGTCACCAGCGGCCGGGCTCCGTCATGCACGCAGACATATCCGGCATCCGCCGCCAGGACGGCAAGACCATAGCGGACGGAGTCCTGTCTTTCCCTGCCGCCGGCAACAACCGTTATATCCTGCCCGGGGAAAAACGGCAAAAGAACCTCCCGGCGGAAAATTTCTTCCTCTCCGGGAGCGACAGCCACAACAACCTGGGAAAAGCAGGCGGCCTGAAAACAGGCGGCCAGCGAATAATATAAAAGCGGCCTGCCCAGAAGCGGCAGGTATTGTTTATTTTTCTTCCTTTGCATGCGGCGGCCGTGCCCGGCTGCCGCAATTATGACAGCATTACCCACTAGCGAACCTCCGATATTTTTTCCGCTATTTTGGGTTTGGCAAAAATCATCCGGCCCGCAGCAGTCTGCAGGACACTGGTAACGGTTACATCAATGGTGCTGCCGATATAGCGGCGTCCGCCCTCGACAACAACCATTGTCCCGTCGTCAAGATAGGCAACCCCCTGTCCCGTTTCTTTACCGTCTTTGATAATCTGCGCCTGCATTTCTTCCCCGGGAAGCACCACCGGTTTCACGGCGTTTGCCAGTTCGTTAATATTCAGTACAGGCACGCCCTGCAGCTCACAGACTTTATTTAAGTTATAATCATTGGTAACAATTTTACCCTTTAAGACTTTTGCCAGTTTGATCAGCTTGCTGTCCACTTCAGGAATGTCCTCGAAATCCTGTTCCACTATGCGGACAGGGATAAGTGATTTCTTTTGGATTGTATTTAAAATATCCAGGCCACGCCGACCCCTGTTGCGTTTTAATGTATCCGAGGAGTCGGCAATGTGGCGAAGCTCTTCCAGGACAAAACCGGGAACGACAATAACTCCTTCGATAAAACCGGTGGCAATAATATCGACTATCCGGCCGTCGATGATAACGCTTGTATCCAGAATTTTGGCCGCCCGGTTATTAGCGGACTTTTCCGCTTTAATCTGCTGATGGCGGGTGAATAAACCCGTCAGAAAAGACATGTCCTCTTTTCTGTTCAGCATCAGGCTTGTACCCAGGTACCCGGCAAACAAGGTCACAACAACCGCCAGGTAACTGCCTATTATCGGTATATTATAAAGGGAAAGGCTAATCAGCGAACCAATCAGCAGGCCGACAACAAGACCTGTTACTCCCACCACAATATCCTGTGTCGGGATTGTCCTTAATGTAGCTTCAACCCAGTTGTTCACCCTGGCGGCAAAATTAATGAATAACGGACTAATTAAATATCCTATAAGGCCAACAACAGTACCACCGAAAACAGAAAAGCCAATACCGGTAACAGCCGTTGCTTTGATGCCCGTAAAGGCTGCCAGCGTTGCCATACCGGCGCTTGCCAGCTGAAAACCCAGTGTAAAGCCAATTATAAGAAAAGACACGCGTACCAATTTGCGCAGCATTTTTTCACCTCCTTTTTAAATATGCCTCGATTTATTTTTTATATTATAACTTATATTTTTTACCAGATACAAGAAAATATAATCTGCTGAATAAGAAAAACTGCAGGTAATACCGCAGCAAGAAAAGGGCAGTCTGAGGCTGTGAACGGCTGATTCTATAAAAAAAGCATCATAAAATACTTTATGATGCTCTTCTTAGGATACTCCTGCGAAAAAACGATCGATAATCTCATCCACATCCTCTTCAGTGGTTTCCTGAGCAAGTACAAGTTCTGATACTAAAATCTGCCGTGCGCTGTCCAACATTTTTCTTTCGCCGGTGGAAAGTCCCTTTTTCTTTTCCCGGAAGGCAAGGTTGCGGACAACCTCGGCAACCTGGAAGATATCCCCGCTTTTGATTTTCTCAAGGTTTGAGCGATAACGGTGGTTCCAGTTTGATGACATTTCGCTGTGTGAATCCTGCAGTATTGAGAAAACCTGTTTGACACCCTCGTCGTCAATGACTTCCCGCAGTCCTATCTGTTCTACACTGTCCAGAGGAATCATGACCTTCATGTCACCAATGGGAATCTTCATAATATAATACTTCTTACGCTCACCCAGGATTTCTTTTTCCTCAATAGCCTCAATTATTCCGGCACCATGCATGGGGTAGACAACCTTATCTCCTACATGAAAAGA
This sequence comes from Firmicutes bacterium UBA3936, assembly GCA_002385745.1. Taxonomy (GTDB): domain Bacteria; phylum Bacillota; class Dethiobacteria; order Dethiobacterales; family Dethiobacteraceae; genus DTU027. The sequence goes on along the minus strand of DGEC01000002.1, from coordinate 156 downwards.
CATCAACAAACCTCCTAGGTTAACGTATTTTTATTGTACCACCATGCGTCAATTTTGTCAAATAGCAAGTATTTTATCACAGATATCCATTGTTGTCAACTTGGATCAGCGGGGTAGATTCCATAGGTTAATTGCAGATAGTGTCAACCCACTGTA
>DGEC01000081.1 GCA_002385745.1 Firmicutes bacterium UBA3936 | reverse complement strand
CGCTGGGTGTCCCGTGTTGACGGCAAAAAACAGATGGTATATAATATTTTACCAGGGCATAGATGTTGCTGCCAAGAACAATTTTCAATAAAGGCAAACTGCAACAGGCAGAATGAAGCAGAGGAATGCTGCATGTTTTGGAAGTATCTAAAAATGCGTCATTCTGATGATAATTCGTGTCGTTGTATTTTGCAAAGAGGTAAAAAGACTTCCGTGCATGCACCGGAAGCTTTTTTTTGCTAAAACATCAAAGGAGGTGAATTGCCCGAAAAAGGTAAGAACATATGCAAGAATATAAGAAAAGCACGTAAGGAGGTGTATCCTACTACAGGGTTTACTGGCGACTCTAACTAACAAAACAACATCAAGGAGGTTTTTGCATGAATAAAATCAATATTGCCATTTTGGGAGTTGGGAATTGCGCTAGTGCCTTGTTACAGGGTATTGAAAAGTACAAAAGAGAGACGGAGAATCAGATAGGCTTGATGCACCGGGATGTGGGCGGCTACAAAGTGGGAGATATTAATGTAGTAGCAGCTTTTGACATAGACCGACGCAAAGTAGGCAAGCCGCTCAAAGAAGCAGTATTTGCCAAACCGAACTGTACCACCGTCTTTTTTGACGATTTGCCGGATTATCCTGTTACTGTACACATGGGACACGTACTGGACGGTGTATCTGAACATTTAACAAGTTATGATGAGGATAAAAGATTTGCCATTGCCGATGAAGAACCCTGTGATGTGGTAAAAGTACTAAAGGAAAGCGGAGCACATTTAATGATCAATTATCTGCCTGTAGGTTCTGAAAAGGCGGCCAGGTTTTACGCGGAAGCCTGTCTGGAGGCAAATGTCGGTTTTATTAATGCAATGCCGGTCTTCATTGCTTCCGATGAGAAGTGGGCTGAAAGGTTTAAAGAAAAGAATATCCCAATCATTGGTGATGATGTAAAAAGCCAGGTAGGAGCCACCATCGTCCATCGTACTCTGACCAAACTTTTTGAAAACCGCGGTGTTGTTCTTGACCACACATATCAACTGAATTTCGGCGGTAATACAGACTTTTTAAACATGTTAAACCACAGCCGCTTAAAATCGAAAAAACAATCAAAAACCCAGTCAGTACAGTCTGAACTGGCCATACCTCTGGCAGGAGATAGCATTCACATTGGCCCCAGTGATTATGTTCCCTTTTTAAAAGACAATAAAATCTGCTATATCCGAATGGAAGGCAGAGGTTTTGGCGACATTCCCGTAAAACTGGAACTCAAACTATCGGTCGAGGATTCACCGAACTGCGGCGGAGTAATGATAGATGCCATCAGGTGCATGAAACTTGCCCTGGACCGCAATATCGGCGGTGTTTTAACATCTATCTCTGCCTATGCAATGAAATCACCACCGCAGCAATACACTGATACTGAAGCCAAAAAAATGGTGGATGAATTTATCGCGGGCAGGAGGGAACGTTGATGCGTGCAGTAATCCTCGCTGCCGGCGAGGGAAGCAGAATTCGTCCGCATTTTACAGAACCAAAGCCCCTCATAAAATTGCTGGGGCTTTCTTTGCTTGAGCGCAGCATTCTTTCTCTGCGGGAATGCGGCATTAATGACTTTGTAATCATTACCGGCTATGCCCGGAATGAAATTATAGATTATTTGGGCGAAGGAAGTAAGAATAAAATACACATAACCTATTTGCACAACCCAAACTGGAAACAGGGCAACGGTGTTTCAGCGGCTGCTTTCAAAAAAATTCACCGGCCGGGAGAAAAATTTATTTTAACAATGGCCGACCATGTTTTTAACCCGGAAGTATTAAAAACTTTCGTGCAGGCGGCGGCAAGCATCGGTCATGATGAATTATTGCTGGCTGCAGATAAACGCCTGGACAGGGTGTGGGATTTACATGAGTGCACAAAAATAAAATCCGCCGGGGATAAAGCCATAAAATTAAGTAAAACACTGCATGATTACAATGCTGTAGACTGCGGAATTTTCATTGGAACGGAAGTTCTTCTGCAAGCTCTGGAAGAAGCAGTATCCGGGCAAAGTTACAATCTGACCGATGCTGTAAACATTCTGGCGTCGCAGGGTAAGGTAAAACTTCATTATATAAAAGCGGACTGGGTTGATGTGGATGACCCGGCGAGTTTTCGTCAAGCGGAAAAAATTCTTCTTAAATCAGCATTGCCGGATAAGGACGGACTTGTTTCCCGGACGGTCAACCGTAAATTTTCTTTGCCTGCCAGCAAAATTTTATGCAATACTGCCATAACTCCCAATCAGGTCACTTTAATTTCATTTCTGACAGCCCTTGCTGCCGCCCTTTCCTTTGCTCTGCATCAGCCTGCGCTGGGAGGAATTTTGGCTCAAATATCATCTGTAATAGACGGAATAGACGGGGAAATCGCCCGTTTAAAATTTTTAAAAAGTAATTACGGCAGTCTGTTTGACGCAATACTTGATCGCTATGCCGATTTTTTTATTGTAACGGGCATGGCCTGGGACTGGTTTGCGAAAGCAGGAAATCTTGCAGTTCTTTTAGTCACCGCCGCCGCTTTGACCGGCTTGCCCTTGTCTATGCTGCTTAAAGAAAAGTATCACTCTATTACAGGAAAAGCATATCTCCCCCGGCAAGATGACGGCTTATTAAAGTTTCTGCCGGCAAACCGGGACGGTCGCCTGTTTATTATCATGCTGGGAGGAATTTTTAATATGACTCCGGCTGCTTTGGTTATACTTGCAGTAATTACCCATTTTCAGGCTTTGGGAAGGCTGGCAAAATTGCGCAAACTGCTTTAGGAGAAAATCTAAGAAAGAGGACTTGCAATACGGCGGGTAAAGACATGGTTTTTCAAGCCGAATGCTTCCAGCAGGGCCAGGGCAGCATCAATGTGCCTGCCCAAACTATTCAGCCTATGCGCATCCGAGCCAACAGTAAAAATTTTGATGCCGGCTTTCTTGGCCAAAGCAATAATTTCTTTGGAGGGGTGAAAGTCTTTCAAGTTTTTGCTCATACTTGACGTATTGATCTCCAGGGCCATCTTTCTTCCGGACATTTCCTGCAGGATCGGTTCTACAATTCCGCGATGGATAGTTGATATTTGGCTGCCAAAATATTTGATGCCATACCTGCAGTAAATGTCCAAATGCGCAATGGCATCAAAAAGCCCGCTTTTTACGGCTTCCTCCAAAAGGGAAAAATATTCCTGCCGGACTGCTCTTATGTCGCGACCGGCAAAATAAGCGGGGCTTTCCTTTGCGGAGGCAATGGAATAACCTGCCAGATCATGGATTGCACCCAGCACATAATCAAAAGGATACTGCTTTACGATTCTCTCTATTTCCTTTTCGTATCCTCTCCGGTAGCCTACTTCAATACCGGCCTTTATCTTAAGCCCCTGCGGCCTGAATTCTTCTTGCGCCTCACGGATTTCGGCAATGTAGTTTTCCAGCCAGTCCGGTTGAGCAGATCCGGGCGGACCAAATTCGAGATGGGTAGTGAAGCAGATTTCTTCCAGATTCAATTCCAGTGCCCGGTGACAATAGTCTATAATCTTTACCCCGTCGGCATCCGGTGAATAGTCAGGATGTATGTGGTAGTCGGTTTTTCTCTGCAATTTTTCCACCCTCCCGTTAGATTGAATATGCCTGACTTAATGTTATCACCAATTGCTCCTCCTAGCCAGCAGCCGGCAGGATGAACCGGTTAAAAAAAACAGACCTTTTCCGGTCTGCTTTTGTCGTTAGCATTCTTTTTACCGGTAGTGCCTGGCGGCATTCCTGCGTATATTGGCTATCTCCTCAGCGGTTACAGGACGCTCAAAGCTGCGAAAACCGGATAATTTAAAGCCATGCTTCTCAGCAAGCCGTGTTATCTCATCTACCTGCTCAACGGACAGATCCCGTCCCAATGTAAATGATTCAAAGCGTTTTTCCAGTGCCAAAAGCATTGTTTCCGCCATGCAGGCATAGGAAGTGCGGGGAGGAAAACCAAAATTAAAACCGAAATCAGCCTCTCCCGGTACGTCTACAATGCCTCCCTCAATAACCAACACATCATCGCGGAGGGAGGCCGCGCGTTTTGATACATCCCTGGGTCTGGCAACATCACAGACAACAGCCCCGGGTTTTAAATCCAGCACGTCAATAACCGATTCAGCAGAGCCGGTAACCGTAATGACAACATCTGCCTGACTGACAGATTCCCTGACATTGGTTGAGACCGCGACATTCAGGCCGCTTTCTTGCCGAATTCTTTCTGCCAGGTCTTCTAATTTCTCCTTATTCCTGGCCAACAGAGTCATTTGCGACGCTTCCCTTGCCAGGATACGGGCGCAAACACTGCCGATAGAACCTGTAGCACCGGCAATCAGTATATTGGCTTCTTTCAAATCGATGCCCATCAACTCTGCGGCCTTTTTGGTGCCCTGCAAAGCCGTGGCTACCGTATAGCTGTTGCCTGTTGTAACGGCTATATTTAAATTCCTGGCAATAGTTATACCGGCATCGCCGACAACTGCGGTCATAGCACCCAGCCCTACTATTTTTACTCCCAGTCGCTCGGCAATTTTACCTGTACGGATTATTTTCTTTAGCACTTTTTCTTCAGGCATTGAAATCATCTGCTTGGAAGTTAACGGACAGGCAATGAAATATCCGGAAGTTTCACCGTAGGGAGAACGCACCCCGGTTATTTTTGACACTTTTATGGGAGGCATTATTTTAACAATGCTTTCTACCAAGAAAGCGGGCAGTTTCTTTAAAAACTTGATTTTCCTGTATACATCCTCAAGTTCAATGGGGTGGATAATAAATGCAAAGTCTCCCATATTTTTTCAAATCCTCCTATTGAAAATGCATTATGCGCGGTTCAATATTTGCCTTGATTAGCAGTTCCTCATATTCAGCATCCTTTAGTTCTCTTTTTTTCCCTGATAATGCAACCAGCAGTGCTTCCATGACGTTGGTACCGAAAGTACGCCCGTTTAACTCGGGAGTCGTGGTTACCAAAGTTTTTATCCCGCGTTCCCGGAGTGCCTGAACGTCATCAGCCGTTGTCGTATTGGTAATAACTATTTTGCCTTTCATATCGGGCGGCATATAGCGGTAAATAAAGTGAAAGTCACCGGCAATAATATCTGCTTTGCGAAACAGGTGTTCCGCCTTGGGCTTATTTTCCACCTGCTTTTCCCCGGTCGGGTAGAGCATGGAAAACGGCAACTGAGCCGCAAGAGGTGCCAGCAGCCGGGCTACCCGGTTAAGTGTTTTTAATGAATGCATTACTATAGGCAGGCCAATAGCAAAGACAAAATCACCAATCATCAGCCGGCAGCCGGCATTGTGCAGGGCTTCAGCCATACCGTAGCGATCGGTTCCCGCCATCATAAGCACGAGCGGGCTTCCATGCAAAAGGTCGGTTTCTGACTGCAGATACTTGATTACTTTTCTTTCCAGGGTATTTTTTAACCCCAACCCGTCAACAAGCGGCGTTTTTTTGGCAACCCCGGCTATCTTTTTCGCATCCCGCAAAGTATAGCGACGGGTACCTGCTTGAATATATATGTCAATACCTCCGAGCCCGAAGGCATCCACCTTGCCGTCCATTTCCTTTATGAGGGCAACCATTCTTTTCATATCCCCGTCTGTACCTATGCGTTCTATATGACAGTTGCAACCGTTTATCTCCATTTCCACAGCATGGTTGCGCTTGGATGACCCTAAACTAATGCTGACAACTTTTTTCATTTCTTATCCTCCTCGGCACTGGCAATAGAATCCAACAGAGACATAATTTCGGCAACGTCAACATAAACATCTTCAGATAAAGGAGTTTCCCCAATTTCCTTCATTATCACTTCATTGTCCAGCAAGGCGGCTGCAAGCCGGCACCATTTGCTGGAACAGAAAACAAGGACGATATCGCACTGGCGCAGCTGTTCAATAATGGTAAAAACACGGTGCAGGAAATCAACACCACTGCTGCCTTCAATCAACTGCCACCGCTCGCTGTTGGTGAGGATCAGACGATCCTCCACGCCGTAGCGGTCCGCAAGGGCAGTAAATTCTGCCTTGTTTTTAACAGGAAATGCCACAATACCGATCCGGCCGCCACGCCTGACATTGCCCAGGGATTCCAGCCTGGAAATAAATCCCCTGTCAAGAGACAGTTTTGAGGCTACCTCCTGCTGTGAAAGCCCTTCACTCCTTAACTGCAATATTCGCCGGACCGTCTCGTTAATTTTACGAAGATTAATTAGTTTATCGCCAATACGTATAAACTCCATTTTCCTCTCCCTTGTGCACAGTTTTGTGTACACCGGAATTGTAACATAAAAAAATAGATAATGCAAACATTTTTTTCCGGGCGATTACTTTTCAGCGGCTAAAAATAATTCCATAACAGCTGCCATTTCTTCCTTCGTTTTAGCCCGCATTACTTTATCCCGCAAAGAGGCTGCTCCCCTGACTCCCTTAAGATACCAGGCAAAATGCTTGCGCATTTCGCGCACACCCACATATTCGCCCTTCTCGCTTACGGCCATCTCCAACTGCCTTATGGCCAGGGCGGCTTTTTCCTTAAGAGACGGTTCAGACAGCAGTTCGCCGGTCTCCAGAAAGTGAACTGTCCTGCGGATCAACCATAAATTCCCGAGTACGCCGCGTCCGATCATTACTGCGTCACAGCCTGTCTGCCGCAGCATTTCCAGTGCATGACGGGGCTCTGAAATATCACCGTTGCCTATAACCGGAATCTGTAGAGCTTCCTTTACCAGCCTGATAATATTCCAATCCGCTTTACCACTGTATCCCTGCTCCCGTGTCCGGCCATGCACTGCTACGGCAGCCGCTCCTCCCTCCTGGGCGGCAAGGGCTGCTTCAACTGCATTTATGCTTGACTCGTCCCACCCCTTGCGCAGCTTGACAGTGACGGGAATTTTTACTCTTGCACAAACGGATTTGACAATCTCAAAGACTTTCTCCGGCTTGCGCATTAACGCTGCTCCTTCACCCCTGCCGGCGACCTTTTTTACCGGACAACCCATGTTAATATCAATAATATCAGGCTTAAGGCCGGTTACCGCCGCGGCGGCTTCCGCCATGATTTGCGGTTCACTGCCAAACAACTGTATGGCAATAGGGCGCTCGGCAGGGGTAAAATACGCCAGGCTCATTGTTTTCGGCGCACAAAGAAGCCCCTTGGCGCTAATCATTTCAGTATAAACCAGGGCACAGCCCATTTCACAGGCCAATCTGCGAAAAGGACTGTCCGTAACGCCCGCCAGCGGCGCAAGTATCACTTTGTTTTTTAGAAGGACTTTGCCAATCTGCATATTTATATCACTCCCCTGCCGGCCATCATCTGTTTTTTATCTTATCTTAGCAAAAGCGGAGAAAAAAACACTGCAATTGTTCATCGCCAGGTACCGCAGGCTCCGGACAAACACGAAAAAAGCGCCCTGCCGGCGCTCCAGGAATTATTTTATTGAGGGAGAACAAATAAATCCTCCAAGGGCACATCGAGTACCCGGGCAAACTTTTTAATCAAATCTACTCGCGGATACTTCACGCCCCTCTCAATAGTTGACAGCATTGAAACAGAAATGCCTACTTCCGCTGCCAGGTCCTGCTGTGTTAACCGCTTTAGTCTACGCAGAGCACGCAGTCTGCGTCCCAGTAATTCAGACACTTTTCAGACACCCCCGACTGGCATGTCAACTGCCTAAAGATTTCCTTGACATTATTCGACACAAAGAGTGCTAATTCCTTCCTGTCATCATTATTTGACATTTATGGATTTAATAACGGTAAATTATTCTGTGGCGGCGTCTTTTTTTGGCGCGCAGACGGCGGCGCGCGTATTTTCTAACCAGCAAAAGAAAAACCAGCAGCAACAAAAAAAGCAAAAAACGGAGAAAAAAGCGCAAAAAACTGCCTGTCCCCGTTCCTTCCGGCTTCTTTTCAGCAACATGAGAAGTCAAGACAATGCTGTATTTGCCTATCCGGTGATACATAAGCCCGTTGTCTTCACTGACAGCAAGCGAGAGCTCAAGCACTTTCCGGCCCGGGTTGCCGGAAAAAGAAAGCGTCCTTTTAACAGCCTGTACAGGCAGCTTTTTATGCAGCAAATAAGTTACTGTTTGTTGTCCGTCTTCCGCCTCTATTTCCGGCCTGCTGCCTGCGGCTGCCAATTCTTCGGCAAGAGGGGATTCTATCTGCAAAAATTCGTTAAACCCGTAATCCAGCAGATTTATGGTGTCTTTAGCAGCCCCGTCTGAACTGTCACTGCCCAGGACAACGGCAATAAGTTTTCTCCCGTCTCTTTCAGCGGCAGTTACCAGAGCATGTTTCGCCTCCTGTGTCCATCCCTTCTTGCTGGCAAGAATCCCTTCGTAATTATGCCCCCCATGCAGCAGTGGGTTGGAGTTGTTTAAAATGCGTATTTCGGGCTGCAGATTAGTCGGCTGCATTTCATAGCGTCCCTTGCTGAATATTTCAAGAAATACCGGGTTTTTTACAGCCTCTGCCATAATTAACGCCATATCATAAGCCGTGGTATAGTGGTTTTTGTGGGGCAGGCCGTGGGCATTGACAAAATTGCTGTTTTCTGCACCCAATTCAATTGCCCTGGCCGTCATCAAACGTCCGAAACTTTCCTGGCTACCGGCAATATATTCCGCAATAACATTTGCCGCATCATTGGCGGAAGCAACGGCAAGAGCAAACAATGCCTGTTCAAGAGTAATTTCTTCTCCCACATCAAGTGCAATATGGGAAGAATCATGCCTAATGGAAAAAACGGCATCACTGCTTGCCGTCAGGATATCCGGCAACGAACCTCTTTCAAGGGCAAGCAGGCCGGTAAGTATTTTTGTGACAGAAGCCGGATACATTTTCCTCTGCATATTCTTTTCAAAAAGAACCTGCCCGTTTTCGGCTGCAAACAAAACGGCCGCCTCGGCTGTCAGCGAAGGTGCTTCCGTTGCGGAAGCGGCAGTGGCCGGCATCACTTTTATTAAAACGGAAATAATAATAATTACTGCTTTTATTTTTTGTATCTTTTCTCCACCTCCTCCGCAGCCCGGTATTAAACAGCATAAACACTAGTAGTATAACAAAATTTTGCAATAAACACCAGTGTTTGCGCTTCATTGCAGCAAACAAAAACAAGGTTTTTATGCCAAATAACAGGGAATGCAATACTTTGCTCGAATTATACCTATGCCCTGTGCAAATCTTTCGGCTGTTTACAGGCGAGAAATACCAACCAAAAGGAAGTTTTTGCCTATGGAATTTGTAACCGGTCTGGACCTTGAGGAGTTCAACGCTTTTGTCGAAAACCATCCGACAAAATCACATTTCCTGCAGTCACCTTTCTGGGGGGAAGTGTGTAAATATAGAAAGCTGTTTCCACACTATGTCGGCATGAAAAGCAACGGCAGGCTTGTTGCCGCCGCCTTGCTGCTGGAAAAAAAGCTGCCCTTTGGATTCTCTCATTTCTATTCACCGCGGGGGTTTGTCCTCGATTACAATGATTTTGCAACCCTGAAAGCCTTTACTTCCGCCGTAAAAAATTACGTTAAAAAACTAAAAGGCATTTATTTTAAAATTGACCCCGATATAATACTGCATGAAATTGACAAAGATGCCCGGCCGGTTAATGGCGGCCGCAACAATTATCAACTGGTAAAAGTATTAAAAGAACTGGGCTACCTTCACCGGGTATACTACAGAAACTTTGAAGGCAGTCAGCCCCGTTTTACCTTTCGTATCAATACAGCAGACAGTTGGGAAGAAATAGAAAAAAGGTTTTCCCCTTCTACAAAGCAAAGAATCAGAAAAGCCGCGAGCTACGGAATAGAAGTCACCGTTGGCACAAAGGAGGACTTGCAGACTTTTTATCAGCTTGTTGCCGCTACAGAAAAAAGGAAAAATATTTACCAGCATGATTATCGCTTTTATGTGCACCTGTATGATGTTTTCAGTAAAAACGACCGCGTTAAGCTCTTTTTAGGCACAGTTTATCCGGACAGGATTGTCACAAAACTGCAAAATGATTTGCAGAATTACAGGAAAGAAATGGCCGGCCTGCAGGAAAAAGCGAAAATATCCAAGGGGAAAAAACTGCAAAACAGAATTGAGCAACTGGCAAAACAACTCGCAAAAACGGAAGCGGATCTCGAGCTTTTCTCCAAATACAGCAGCAAATACCCGGAAGGATTAACAGTGAGCGCTCAGCTGATTGTTTACTACGGTGACAAAGGCTGGGTGCTATATGTCGGCAACCATGACGACTTAAGCGAAACTTTCGCCAATTACCTGGTATACCGGCAGCATATAAAACATGCCCATGAAAAAGGGATAATAAAATATGACCAATTTGGTACGGTAGGCGACTTGAGCAAAAACAACCCGCTTTTGGGATTGCATGAATTCAAGAAAAAATTCGGCGGCGAATATCTTGAATTCATCGGCGAGTTTGTCATGATTACCAACAGACCGGCTTATATTTTGTTCTCACGCATTGCCCCGCTGTACAGGAAAGCCGGACTGCTATTAAGGAGAATGAGACATGATTTTTAAACAGCAGGGATTTATTCCGGTACTGCTTGGCGGTGACATCAGCAACTACAGCCTGGCAAGATCTTTTTACGAAGCTTACCGCACCAAGTCAGTTATTGCCGGTAAACACCCCATCTACCCAACCATCCACACGAGATTGACAGAAGGCTATTATGACAAAAATATTGAAGACAGCAAAACCTTCGCCCAGTTTATGCAAAAAATCGACAAAAATTACCCCGGGCAAAAAAAAATTATCCTGGGCAACAATGACAATTATGTCAGGCTGATTATTGAAAACCGCAAGAAACTGGGGGAAAATTTCATAGTTCCCTATATCGGGGAAGACCTGTTTAACCGGCTTGTCATTAAAGAAAATTTTTATGAAGTATGTGAAGAAGCGGGCCTGGATATTCCAAAAACCTTTATTTTCAAGTGTCACCCCTCTGCCAGGACCGCTGTGAGCCTGCCCTTTGCTTTCCCCGTTTTTATCAAGCCGTCAGATACGGTGAGTTATGCAAGGCATATTTTCGCAGGAAAAAAGAAAGGATACAAAGCGGAAAACAACACTGAACTTACCCTTATCCTGAATAAAATCTGCCGCTCCGGCTATACGGGAAACTTAATCATTCAGGAATATATCCCCGGTGACGACACGCAAATGCATGTCATCACCTGTTATTCAAACCGGAAGGGAAAAGTAAAGGGTATCTCAATGGGACGGATTCTCCTGCAGGATCATTCCCCGCTGCTAGTCGGGAACTACAACGCCATTCTCAGCGAATACAACCCGCAGTTATGCGAAAGGCTTGCCCGCTTCCTGGAACACCTGGGCTGCGTTGGCATAACTCATTTTGACGTAAAACTTGACCCCCGGGACGGAAAGTACAAAGTATTGGAGCTAAACATCAGACAAGGCCGCAATAACTATTATACGACCGCCAGCGGTTTAAATCTTGCCCGCTGCCTGGTTGAAGACTACCTGTACAACAAGGAATTGCCCCTCACAATCGCCCGCAAGCCCTGCGTTTGTGCAATCGTTCCCAAATATGTTGTAAATAAGTATATCAAAGATCCCAGGCTGCGGGCAAAAGTAAAAAAATCAGCATGGATAAGGCCCCTGCTGATGAAGGGCGATTATAACCTGAGCAGGCTAAAACTGCATCTGATTAATGACCTCAAACAGATAATTAATTACAGCAGATACTATTAGCAATTGACACTTCCCTGCACAGGACACTTGTTTCCTTAAATGACACGATTCCTCAATAAAAACAAAAAGTAGGGCGGAAGCTCTACTTTTTTGCTTTTCATTCATGATTATCATATTCCAGTACACGGTTTTCCCAGGTCCGGATAATTACTTTGTCATCGCCAAGGGAAAGAAGGTATTTTGGCAGCATGGGAATCTTTCCGTATCCTCCGGGTGCATTGATAATATAAGTTGGAACGGCAAGCCCTGAAGTAAAGCCGCGCAGCTTTTCCATTATTTCAATACCTGTCTCCACAGACGTCCTGAAATGGGCTGTTCCCTTAACGGCTTTGGCATGAAAGATATAATAGGGGCGAATCATTACCTCAAGCAAGCAGTGGTTCAACTTTTTCATAACATGGGCATTATCATTAATTCCTTTTAAAAGTACTGCCTGATTTCCCAAAGATACTCCGGCCCGTGTCAGCTTTTTGCAGGCTTCTTCCACTTCAGGAGTCACTTCCAGGGGATGATTAAACTGGGTGTTAACATATACCGGCCAGTGCTTCTCCAGGATACGGCATAGATTGTCGCTAACCCTCATAGGCAATGTACTCAGGGTACGGGTGCCCAGCCTTTTTATTTCCACATGACCGATCTTATCCAATTCAGTCAGCAGCCAGTCTATCAGTTCATCGTCCAGCATAAAAGCATCGCCGCCGGTGAGCAGGACATCGCGGATTTCCTCGTTCTCCTTAACATAATTGAGGGCTTCCCGGAGGTTCTCCCTGCTTGTGGTACGGTCAGCCTTGCCAATATAGCGGCGGCGCTGGCAATGCCTGCAGTATGAGGCGCACTGGTTGGTAACATAGATAACCAGTCGGTCCGGGTAGCGCCTGATAACGGACTGAGCCGGCGAAGTATACTCCTCCGCCATGGGGTCTTCCACACCCTCGCTGTCCGCCAGTTCCTCCTGGCGGGGAACCGCCTGCAGGAAAATAGGGTCCGTCATATCACCGGGCGATATCAAGCTTAAAAAATACGGTGACACCGCATAGCGATAAGTTCCCGCCACTTTTTTGATTTCCCTTACTTTATTATCCGGAAGGTCAAGCAGCTCTGCCAGGGTTTCTACCGACTCTATGCGTGACTTCACCTGCCACTGCCAATCGTACCATTCTTTATCGCCGGCATGAAAATATTTCTTTATTTTTTCCTGGCGCTTTTTTATCTCATCCCAACAAGCCATGCCATCCGGAATTAATCCCCTTGCCTCAAGGTAGTCCCCGATAGCCGCTTTCAATTCACTTGCCCTGCGTCTGGCCAGTTCCCTTTTTTCAGCCCTGTCTTTTTCACGCATTATTTTTACATCTCCATTATCTAGCGTCCAACATAAAATCTTATCGTGTTGTCTTTAACGAAAATATCACGTGCCCTATCCCGTTTTAGGCAAAGTATCCCATTTCCCGCAGCGTCCGCCCCAGCGGGCCAGAATTTCTCCGTCTACGGAGATATTAACAATTTCACAGCAGTTGGGACAGCCCTGGCACTCAAAGCTGGAAGCCTGGTAATCCAGTTCAGAGACGACAAAACCACGGAATTTCGTGTTGCCTTTATCCTTCGTGGCAGCCTTGGCCAGCAGAGCGGCGCCTATGGCTCCCATGACGCTGTAATACTCGGGAACAATAACCTCCAGCCCCAAGGCCTTTTCGAAAGCAGCGCGGATACCGACATTGGCGGCCACCCCGCCCTGAAATACTACCGGAGGCAGAATTTCCTTTCCCTTGCCCACATTGTTTAAATAATTGCGCACAAGGGCATCGCAAAGGCCGGCAATAATATCGGGAAGAGAATGTCCCATCTGTTGTTTATGAACCATGTCAGATTCGGCAAAAACAGAACAGCGTCCCGCTATCCGCACAGGAGAGGTGCTTTCAAGGGCCAGAGCGCCAAATTCTTCTATAGGGATGTTCAGGCGGGAAGCCTGGTGGTCAAGAAATGAGCCGGTCCCGGCGGCACAAACAGTATTCATGGCGAAATCAACCACTACCCCGTCCCGGAGCAGTATAATTTTGGAATCCTGGCCGCCTATCTCCAGCACTGTCTGAACACCCGGCAAGATATGTGAAGCAGCCACGGCATGGGCTGTAATCTCATTTTTAACGGTATCTGCTCCCACTATTACTCCGGACAACGTTCTGGCACTGCCCGTTGTCCCTACGCCGCAGATTTCAATATTTTTACCTTTGATTGCCTTTTCTACCTGCCGCAAGCCTTCCTGCACAACCTGAATAGGCTGGCCTCTTGTTCGCAGGTATAGATCAACCAATACCTTTCCCTGATCATCAATCACTACAAGATTTGTACTGACAGAGCCTACATCAACACCCAGATACCCCAGCAATTAACTCGCCTCCCGCTTTCTGCGTTTCTGCTTTATTAAATCAACAAATGCCTCCAGTCGCGTTTCTATACCTGCTTGTCCGGTCTGCTCGTCCAAAAACAATGTCAGGACAGGTATGTCTTTATCCCTGCTTATGGCCGGCAAGATGCTTTTCGCCACTATTTCCGGGATGCAGGTAAAAGGTGCCAACTGTATAACTCCGTCAAACCCCTTTTCCGCGTAGCGGACCACTTCCCCCACGCTGTTTTGCCCGTGCCCGCCTATCATCTGATTGAGATAGGGGATGGCGGAAGCCCGGATATGCTTTTCACCGCTGCCGAGAACATTATAGCGCACCCATTCCGACAAGAAAATGGAACGGTGGACATAAACTCCCATATCGCCAAGAATTCTTTCAATATCATGATTGGCTGCCGGTTCAAGAACTACATAAATCTCACCAATAAGCCCGACGCGTAGCGGCTCGTATTCATGGTTGGCAGGAACACGCCACAGGGCTTCCAGGGTGGCTTGCTTCGCCTCTTTTACTTCTTTGACGGAGTCGGCCTGCCTGATCATCTCCAGTCCTTCGCTGTATGCCTTGGTTATTAATTTCTTGTTATAAGCCAGGGGACGCAGTTTATGCATTGTTGATTCAATTTCATCAAGAGAAAGCATTTTTTCCACGGCAACCCGGAAGACATGATAAAGATTACTTAGTTTTGCCGGTTTCAAGAGCCTGTACACCTTGCGGAGAAAGTCCAGCGGCTCCCGGAGCGGAGGTTCCATAATAATCATTTCTACCGGATAACCCAGATCACGCAGGATGCGCCTGTGCAGTTCTCCATAGAACCCCGCCCGGCACGGGCCGCAGCCCCCGGAGGTAATAAGGACTTCCGCCCCCATCTCCAAAACCTCCAGATAGGTGCCCAGCACTATTTTAAAGGGTATACAGGCAAATTCCGGGGCATACTGCACCCCAAGAGACAAAGTTTTTTCCGTTGGCACAGGCGGGCAGACAACTTCATGGCCCAAATTCTCAAAAAGATAACTGACAACCAGCGGAGAAGTGCCCATATAGGGAAAAGAAATTTTCATGCCAAGCCCTTCTTCCTTTTGATTAAATCCACAAAGGCTTCAATTCTTGTCCTTACACCGGCTTCTCCGGTATGTTCATCAAGAGTCACTGTCAAAAAAGGTACTTTCCGTTCACAGTATTTGGTCTCCAACTCCAACAATTTATTGGTCATTGAATCGGGACCGCAGGCAAAAGCCGTTACATGAATTATCCCGTCTATATCACTGTCGCGCAAGTAATACTGGCCGGCCCAGACAACACGGTTGCTGTAAAACCAAAATAGGTTCTTAGGCATCTTTTTGCTTAACGATTTAAACCCTTCTCCCGGTACCATCTCAGGAGTAGCAACCCTGACTCCATGTTCTTTTAATATATCCAACAAACCGACACTGACATAATCGTCATACAAAAGATAAGGGTAGCCCAAAACTGCCAGCTTAATGGGAAATTCGGAAGAGCCGGCCTCTGCCGTTTCTTTTTTGCCGTCAAGCACCTGAAATGCTTCTTGCGGAGTTAAACCTCGCAATAATAGTTTCCGGTAACGGGAAAAATTATACCTTGCTTTCCGGATAGCTTGGAAAATCTTAATTTTGTTGTCCGTAAACCTTTGCCCAATGCGGTAGAGAAAACGGTACAACTCCAGTTTCCCCTTTTTCATGTCCAGCCGGTTTTCTATGATTTCAGGCAGTCCGGCGATGGAGTACCTGACCATATCAGGAAGCCCGAGAAATTTAGGGCATAATGTAGCCTTGCCGTCCAGGGAAACCAGGCGGGGCATAAAAAGGAAATCTGCTTTTTCTTTAAGTGCCGCTGCGTGGCCGTGAAACAGCTTTATTGGCACACATGCATCATTGACCGTTTCCCTGACTCCTGCATCCAGCAGTACTTTATTGGATGGGGGTGAAAGCACCACATCAACTTCGAGTACATCAAAAAAAGATTTCCACAACGGGTAAAAAGTAAAAAAATACAATGTCCTGGGTATTCCGACCCGCAACGTGTCACCTTCTTTCTCAGAATAAAAAAAGCCCATATGCCCAATATTCTTTTATTCGCGAAATACTTTAATTTTCCTGCAGAAACTCCTGCCAGAGAGACTTTAGTCACTTAGTTGTGTTTGAGTTATTAAATACTGCACCTCATTCTCGGTGACATTTTATCAGAAAAAATACGACATGACATTATCACAGAATAACTACACACCCATTCGGTTAGTGTAAAATTACTTTAG